>JAGLEK010000545.1 GCA_023145125.1 Bacteroidales bacterium
TTGAGTGTTGAGGGTTGAGTTAGTTGATAGTTGTTGAGTGATAAGTGATTATTAGCCTAAGCTCTTTCTTGATAAATACTACTGATGCCCCATGACCAACTAATTTAACATTAAAAATTCAAAATTTAAAATCCACTCAACCCTCAACCCTCATAACTCAACCCTCTTTTATAATATATTTGTATAAACCGAGAACTATCCTTAATTTTGCAGCCCGAAATTTTGAAGTAAATTGATCATGGAGGCGTTGCAGGAATTTGTTATTCCTTTTCTGGGATTGAAAGAGGGAGTTCATGATTATGCATTTGATATTGATGCAGAGTTCTTTGAAAGCTTTGAATATTCAGAAATAGAACAGGGAAAGGTACATGTTGACCTTAGCCTCGATCGACAGGAAAGAATGCTGATATTTAATTTCACTATCAGTGGGTCAGTACAGCTGCCATGTGATCGCTGCCTGACCTTAATGGACCTTCCGGTTGATGGAGAGAATCGCCTGATCGTTAAATTCGGACCGGAATGGAAGGAAGAATCAGATGAGATCCTGATCATACCGGAAAAAGAATCCCGGATCGATATCAGCAGTTTTATTTATGAATACATCATGCTGCTGCTTCCCTATAAAAGGGTGCACCCTGAGGGCGAAGCCCATTGTGATCCGGAAATGCTTGAGAGGCTGGGCTGGCATTCAGCCAGGGAAACAGATCCACGCTGGGAAGCATTGAAAGACTTAAAAAATAGAATTGAATAAACATAAAATTTGAATAGAAATGGCACATCCAAAACGAAAGATCAGTAAAACACGGAGAGATAAAAGGAGGACCCATTACAAGGCTTCCATGCCAACACTGGCTACCTGTCCTACAACAGGAACCGTACATATTTACCACAGGGCCTATTATGTCGACGGAGACCTTTATTATAAGGGCAAACTCGTAATGGCCAAAGGTGAGTAATCTGAACTTTTCTTTAGTTACAGCGTTTAGTTGTATAACGAATTCTTGCTGAAATGAATATCGGACTGGATATTATGGGTGGAGACCATGCCCCTGATGCTACCATTAAAGGTGCGATTATGGCATTGGAATCCGTCGATGAAACCGACAGGATATTCCTTTTTGGTGATGAAATCATTATCACCGGCAAGCTGAAGGAAAACAATATTGACCCTGAAAAATTCGAAATTGTTCACGCACCGGATATGATCGGCATGAGCGAACAGCCCATCAAAGCCTTTAAGCTAAAACCCAAATCAAGCATATCAAAGGGGTTTCAGTATCTCAAAGCAGGAAAGATCGATGGCTTTGCCAGTGCCGGTAACAGTGGCGCCATGGTGGTCGGATCCATGTACAGCGTGGAAATGATCAAGGGCATTCTCAGGCCCTGCACAACCGTTGTGGTACCCAAGGAAAATGGCGGGAGCACATTCTTGCTTGATATTGGCACCAATCCCGATCCCAAACCTGAGGTGATGTACCAGTTTGGAATACTCGGATCATTTTTTGCCAGGTATGTTTACAATGTCGACAACCCCAGGGTAGGATTGCTCAACATCGGGCATGAAGAAGAAAAAGGCAACATCCTTACTCAGGCCACCTACAAACTGATGAAAGGATCAACCCACTTTAATTTTGTTGGTAATGTCGAGGGTAGGGATATAATGCATGATACGGCAGATGTAATAGTCTGTGACGGCTTCACCGGCAATGTTATTCTCAAGCAACTTGAATCAATGTACCATCTTCTGAAAAAGAGAAACCTGTACGATGAATTTGTTGAGAGGATGAATTATGAAAACTTTGGCGGTACACCGATACTTGGTATCAAATCGACAGTTGTGGTGGGCCACGGCATCTCCAACGATAATGCGATAAAGAACATGATCCTGCTCACAAAAAATGTGCATGAAGCAAACCTTTCCCTGAAAATCCAGGACGAGCTTCAAAAACATTCTTAATTTTACCCTTCAAAATGAACTCCGTATGAGTAAAATAAGAGCTGCAATCACCGGGGTGCACGGTTGGGTCCCCGATTATATACTTACCAATGCCGAACTCGAGAAAATGGTTGATACCACCGATGAATGGATCACCTCACGTTCCGGTATCAAAGAAAGAAGAATTCTTAAAGGTGAAGGCCAGGGTGTATCAGTTATCGGTGAGGGAGTGGTAAAAGGCTTGCTTGAAAAAACAGGCACCAGGCCGGAAGATATCGATATGCTTATTATTTCAACTGTAACCCCTGATTACGCATTTCCGTCAACAGCTAATATTGTTTGCGAAAAAGCAGGCCTTAAAAATGCCTGGAGCTTTGACCTTAATGCAGCCTGCTCGGGATTTTTGTTTGCGCTCACCACCGGTAGCAAATTCATCGAAACAGGTACGCATAAAAAAGTACTTATTGTTGGCGCAGAAAAAATGTCGATGATGACCGATTATACCGACAGGACCACTTGTGTGCTTTTTGGTGATGGCGGGGGAGGCGTTCTGCTAGAACCTACTACTGAAGATGTAGGTATCATTGATTCAAAACATTATTCCGATGGTACCGGACGCCAGTATCTCTATCAGAAAGGCGGCGGGTCTGTCAAACCGGCATCATATGAAACCGTTTCTAATAATGAACACTTTGTTTACCAGGAAGGACAATCAGTATTTAAATTTGCCGTAAAGGGCATGGCTGATGTTTCAGTAGAGATGATGGATCGCAATAACCTCACTTCTGATGATGTTACATGGCTGGTTCCACACCAGGCCAACCTGCGTATCATTGAAGCCACTGCCAGAAGGATGGGCATTGACCCGGCTAAGGTCATGATCAACATTCAGAAGTATGGCAATACCACCAC
>JAGLEK010000546.1 GCA_023145125.1 Bacteroidales bacterium
ATATAGCCGATGGGGGCATCGAACCAAACATACAGCACTTTGCCTTCGGCATCTTTAAGCGGGACTTCGACTCCCCATTTCAGGTCCCTGGTTACCGCACGTGGCTGCAAACCATGGTCGATCCATGATTTACATTGTCCGTAAACATTTGGCTTCCAGTCATCCTTATGGCCTTTCACGATCCAGTCGCTCAGCCAGTCCTCATATTTATCCAGTGGCAGGTACCAGTGTTTGGTCTCTTTCTGAACCGGGACGTTGCCGGTAAGGGCCGACCTGGGATTGATCAGCTCAGCGGAGCTTAATGAGGTGCCGCAACTCTCGCATTGGTCACCATAAGCTTTCTCATAACCGCAGCGCGGACAGGTGCCGGTTATATAACGGTCGGCAAGAAACTGATTGTTGTCTTCATCATAAAACTGCATTGTGGTTTTCTCAACGAATTCACCTTTGTTATAAAGAGTTGTAAAGAATTCTGATGCAGTTTCATGGTGTATGGGTGCGGAAGTCCTGGAATAAATGTCAAAAGAGATCCCGAAGTCAGCAAAGGACTTTTTTATGATCTCGTGATACTTATCGACGATCTCCTGCGGGCTGATCCCCAGTTGCTGGGCTTTGATGGTTATAGGTACGCCATGTTCATCTGAACCACCGATGAAAAGGACGTCTGTCCCCTTCGACCTGAGATAGCGCACATATATATCGGCAGGCACATAAACCCCCGCCAGGTGCCCGATATGAATGGGGCCGTTGGCATAAGGAAGTGCCGAGGTGACCGTGTATCTTTTAAAGTTTTTTGTTTTATTTTCCATTATTCCCGCTGAATTGAATGCAAAGATATAAATTTGTCTTATCCTCCGAAGCCTTGGCGAAGGAGGATCTATATAATTGAACAAAAAAATATGATTCGTCCTCCATCCCTCTTAGCCGGTGACAGGATCGGCATTGTTGCCCCGGCCCGTAAGGTAAACCCTGAAGAGATGGCCCCGGCCATTGAAATGCTTCGTCAATGGGGATATGAAGTCATTGAAGCTAAGCATCTTTATGGCGATAACCATCAATTTTCAGGCACCGACAGGGAGCGGGCAGCAGATTTCCAGGCCATGCTGGATGATGATTCGATCAGGGCCATTTTTTGTGCACGTGGCGGATATGGATCGGTCAGGATCATCGATCTTCTTGACTTTACACGCTTTGCAGAAAAGCCCAAATGGATCGTTGGGTACAGCGACATCACGGTATTCCATTCGCATATAAACAAGCACTTTGGCATACAGACCCTGCATGCTGCCATGCCAATTAACTTCCCGGCCGGCCTTAAGATGAATGAGAGCCTGGAAAGCCTGAAAAATATCCTTGATGGCGGCCTCCCCGACTATCATTTCCCTTCACATCCCTTCAACAGGAAAGGAAGGGCCGGGGGTTTGCTCTGCGGGGGTAATTTATCGATACTTTACAGCCTGACGGGCACAGCATCCGACATTGATACAGAAGGAAAGATACTGTTTATTGAAGATCTCGACGAATATCTATATCATATCGACCGCATGATGATGAACCTTAAACGCTCAGGCAGGCTGGAAGGCATTGCCGGGCTGGTGGTTGGCGGCATGAATGACATGAACGACAATGCTGTTCCTTTTGGCAAAACGGCCTATGAGATCATTGCTGAAATGGTAGCTGTTTATAACTTTCCTGTAATTTTTGACTTTAAAAGTGGGCACAATTCCGAAAATCTGGGACTAATCATTGGGGGGAATGTTCATCTGGATGCAGGTGAAAGCTGTTCCCTTCGATTTATTGATTAAAACTCAGTACCATGGCTGAACATAATGAACTCGGCAAGAGCGGTGAAGAACATGCCTGCGAATACCTTATTAATAAAGGTTTTTCCATCCGTGAAAAGAACTGGCGCCACAACAAAGATGAGGTAGACCTTATTGCAAATCATGGTAACTACCTTGTGATCATAGAAGTTAAAACAAGGAGTACCCTGTATTTCGGGGAGCCCCAGATCTTTGTCAATAAGAAAAAACAGGCTTTTATGATCCGGGCAGCCAATGCCTACATCCTGAAAAAGGATATCCACCTTGAAACACGCTTTGATATTATTTCGGTTATCCTCTCGGGTGACCGGGTAAGTATTAAGCATATTGAGGATGCGTTTTATCCAACTTTATAATTGTCAGACATAATTATTGAGCTAATCACACAGTCTCACAGTCATAAAGTCACATAGTCACAAAACTAACACCAAGCGCGAATTAACCCTATCTTTGCAGCCAATCCAAGAATGAAATGAGCAAAGAGAAACAAGGCGGCGGGGGAAAACGCAAACGCCACGGCGATTATTCAACCTTTTACGAGAAACCCAAAGGGGGCGGAAAGAAGAAAGCTTCCGGGTCGAAAGAAAAGCCCGGCAGGAAGCCTGACAAAGTCAGGGAAAGTGGCTACAGGCGCGAGGAAGGTGGCCTTATCCGTTTAAACAAGTATCTTGCAGATGCAGGTATCTGTTCACGCCGTGAAGCAGATAAGCTTATAGAGGCCGGAACGGTTAAAATAAATGGCAAAGTTGTTACTGAACTGGGCACCAAGGTATCTCCCACTGATAAGGTTGTCTACGGCGGACAAAGCCTGAAGCGTGAAAAGCTGCGCTATCTTGTGCTGAACAAACCAAAAGATTTCATTACCACTACCGACGATCCGTATGAGCGTAAGACTGTGATGAGCCTGGTTGCTAAAGCCTGCCCTGAAAGGATCTATCCGGTTGGCCGTCTCGACAGAGGGACCACGGGGGTATTGCTTTTCACCAATGACGGGGATATTGCCAAGAAGCTCACCCACCCAAAACACGGCATACGGAAGATCTATCATGTGGTGCTGAACAAGCAACTGACCAAAGCCGACTTTGAAAGGATCAGCACGGGGATAGAACTCGATGACGGATTTATAAAAGCTGATAAGATATCCTGGATTGAAGAGGGTAATAACAAAAAGGAAGTTGGCCTTGAACTGCATTCGGGCCGGAACCGTATTGTGAGAAGGATCTTTGAATCCCTCGGATACAAGGTTACCCGTCTCGACCGTGTAGTCTTTGCAGGTATTACCAAAAAAGACACTCCCCGGGGCAAGTGGCGCCTGCTGGGTGATGCAGAAGTAAATATGTTGAAGCGCCTGCCTAAATAAATTATCCCGCCTGACTGATCTTGCGAAGGAGGTCCTTGTTAAGAAGGCTAATTTTCTTTCCTTCTAATTCTATCAGCTTGTCTTCCGTAAAATCATGTATGATCTTGCTTACCGACTCCCTGCTGGTGCCAATGTATTCACCCAGCTCTGACCTGGTCAGGGGAATTTCAATTACATCCTCCCCGTAGATGTGCTCCGAAAAAAACAGTAAAGCATCGGCCAGCTTTGCGTTGAGCTGCTTTTGAACCTTATTCACAAAGAAGCTATAATGTTTAACGATATCGGTGCTGAGCAAGCGCATAACTTCCATGGCGAACCTGCCATTGTTCTCGATCAGGTGCTTGTAACCCGAATAATCAATAAAACATGCAGTGGTCTCACCCAAGGCCGTGATGGAATAGGAATGTGTCCTGTTTGCAAAAACATCCGAAACACCGGCAAAAACAGGCCCTTTGTCTATCTTCAGGATCTCATCCCGCTGAATAGGCCCGGCCTGGTGAATCTTAAAGATCCCTGATTTAATAAAAACGATATTTTGTGTAAATGCACCTTCCTTGATGATCCTTTCCCCTTTATGAAAGATGATCTCAATGCTATTGCTGCAAAGGACCTCCACTTCTTCATCATTCAGGTTAAAGACCGAACTCGACTTCACAGCGCAGTCTTTACAACCATTTCCAGATTTCTTTTTAGGCTCCATAACAACGCTTATGTGAATATTCATGGCAAATATATAAAAATGTTTAATGTGTCACATAATGATGGAATAAATATTACACTTAGTGGTAATTTATTGAACAATGATTCATTTTATAATTAACCAAAAGACACCCTCAGGTTTACTCAAAACTGCACTTTGTAAAATACTCTTAACAAAAGGTTTATTATAGGGTAATTTTGATCTTCAAAGGTTTTCTTATACCTTTTTCGGCTTTTTATTGATCTTTTTAGCGCCTTATGCGTTTATTATATGTCTATTATTGTATACTTATTATTCTGAAACAAATAAACTGATTATGAAAAAACAGAACTACACTTTAAGCCTTATGCTGGCCGGGCTATTAATTGTAATTGGATCAGCCGACCTTTTTAGTCAGGACGACAACCCTAACCTTGACAGGATCCCTGCTGATTTTCTTCAGCATCAGGCCAACCAAACCCGCAATCCAAGCACAGTAGTTACCATAGATGGTTACGACAACTATTATCTGGGAGTCGATTTTGCCGAAGGCCATATCAGTGAAAACCCGTTGACTACAGGAGAGTACTTTGTGGCTTTCAATATCGACGACATCCATTATACGAATAATGGGCACGATTGGTCTAACTCCAATGTATCCTGGGGAGGATATTATATCAGGGGTGATGTGCTAACAGCCTATGATAGTGATGGAACTCTTTATTATGAGAACATGTATGGTTCATCCATCCAGGGATGTGTGGTTGTAAAATCAACCGACAACGGGCAATCATGGTCCAGCCCTGTTGTTGCCATCTCCGGCGTCGACAAAAACTGGATGGCAGCCGACCAGACTGACGGCCCTTATTCCAACCATGTGTACACCGTCATGACCAAAGGTGGTGGTTCAGGGAACTTTGCAAGGAGCACAAACCAGGGAACATCGTTTTCAACCACCTTCTCACCGAGTACGCAATCCCTGCCGGGAATGATGGTCTGCGTCGGAGCATGGGGCACTACCAACGGCGGTGCCGTTTATGTTGTTACCAACTCAGGGGGGGCATTCAACTCAGTATATACCTTCTACCAATCGCTTAATGGCGGATCATCATTTTCGTATAAATCGGCACAAAGTTTTGCCAATTATGTTGGAAATAATGTAAATGGAAGGAACTCTGTCTCAAATATGCGTACACGGCCATACCCGTTTATTACTGCCGACAACAGCGATGGAACATACCGCGGAAGGCTTTACCTCGTCTACGCTTCTAACGATCCTGTTGGAAATGGTAACAAGCCGGATATATTCTGCCGCTATTCTGATGACGGTGGTGCCACCTGGTCATCCGATGTCACTGTCAATGATGACTTTCCTTCAAACACTAACAATCAATGGCATCCGGCTACCTGGTGTGATTACGAAACCGGACGCCTGTATGTACAGTGGATGGATACCCGCGATACCCCCTCAGCTGACAGCGCACTGATCTATGGTTCGTATTCGGATGATGGAGGACAGACTTTTGTCCAGAACCATGCCATCTCGAATGTTAAAATGAAGATCAATTGTACCACATGCGGTGGTGGCGGAACCCCGAGATACGAGGGCGACTATAACGGAATCGTATCCAATCCGGTTACCTCAATGGCTACATGGTCCGATTTCCGTAATGGTAATTTCGCAACCTATACCGGATATTTTCCGGATTATGCCCTGTTTGTTTCCCCGGCATCAGCACCCGCAATTAATAACATTGCATCATTTGACGCCGAAGTACCATCAGTTAAAGCTTATGATAGCGATGTTGTTTTTTCTGTCGAGGTTGAAATACCATCTACAGGTACATTTACAGTCAATTTCCCGTCAGGAAATACACTTTCATCATTTCCCGGAACCATACCCTTTGAAGTGATCTCTGATGGCAATGTACCTGTTGGTTTTTATGATGTCATCCTTACCGGAGCAGGGCCAAACGGTACCCCTGTTCATATCAGGACTGCCAGCGTGGAAATAGTTCCCGCAGCAGGGCCGACTGCAGATTTTACCGCCAGCACAACAAGCATATGCGCCGGTGAAATGATAGACTTTACCGATCTGTCGACAGGAGGCCCGACATCCTGGGAATGGACCTTTGATGGCGGCGACCCTGCAACATCTACAGATCAGAATCCCGGCGGGATCGTTTATGATACACCCGGTTTATATGATGTAACACTGCTCGTTACAAATGGTGCAGGCAGCAACAGCCTGGCCAGGGCAGACTATATTGAAGTGCTTGCCCTTCCGCCTGCCCCTGTGGGAACTGACGAGGAAGCTTGCTTTGGAGATGTTGTCCCCGACCTTACCGCAACAGGCACAATGGTACAATGGTATTCTGACCCGGGCCTTACAACATTGGTTTACACAGGTAATACTTTTGCAACCGGACAGACCAACTCCGGCGTATATACTTACTATATAACCCAGACCGTTGGTGGATGCGAAAGTCCTGCAAACACCATCATCCTTACAATATATGCACTTCCTGATGTAGGGCTGGCTCCTTTCAGCGCTGTTTGTATCGATGAGCCGGCCTTCGCCCTTACGGGAGGATCTCCTGCAGGGGGGATATATTCCGGTACCGGGGTTAACACGGATGGTATTTTTGATCCTGCCGCTGCAGGTCCGGGAATGCATGATATCACTTATACATTCATGGATGCCAATGGCTGTTCGAACGATACGATACAGCCGATCATCGTAAATGATCTGCCGGTGGTTACTTTTGATCCGATACCTGACGTATGTCTTAACGATGGACCACAAACCCTTTCAGGCGGAATGCCGGCAGGGGGAACCTACTCAGGTTCCGGAGTAGCGAGTGGGGTATTTGACCCATTGGCTGCCGGAATTGGCAATCATATAATAACATATAATTACACTGATGCCAATGGTTGTACCAATTCTGCCGACCAGAACGTTACTGTGAATGATGTGCCGCATCCTGATCTGGGCCCCGATTCCGCCTTCTGTGCAGGACAATCAATTACCCTTGATGCAACAACAGCCGGTGCCGTGGCTTATGAATGGTATCCCGGAGGAGAAACATCAGCAACAATTACTGTTGACACCAGCGGTTATGGCATTGGAAGCCATATGTTCATAGCCTACGTAAACGATGGCAATGGCTGTACAGGTGCCGACACCATCATGGTTGAAATCGAGGATTGTACCGGAATTGGCGAACTTGCCGGTGTGGATAACATTACGCTTTATCCAAATCCCGGGCAGGGAGAGTTTAAGCTACAGATCGATACCAAAAACCCCATGGAACTAAACATTAAAGTTTATAATAACAGGGGTTTGACAGTATTTGAGGATCAAGGCCTCAGAATTAATAATTCAGAGCTTGTTCGAATGGACCTTTCATCCCAACCCGCCGGAATATACATGGTAACAGTGTATAACAGGCAGGGGCGATGGATAGAAAAACTTATTATTCTAAAATAAGTTCTAAATATGATAATGAGAAAGCCCTGCCAGCGCGGGGCTTTTTTTTATGATTACACATAATTTTCGTAAGCCAAAATATCTTCGTAATTTTGAAGGTAATGTAGGAGGGTATGTGATAAGGAACAATAATATATTTTCTGTTATCATTTTCCTGTTATTCATCACAACAGGAGGTGTGTCTGCATTTGCACAGGAACAAGAACCTCCTGATACGATAATAGTGTATACACCCTACGACACAATGTTCAATCAACTTAACGAGGTGGTGATCACCGGGACAAGGGTGTCGAAAAAGATCATTGACATCCCCTATTCCGTTGTACGGATAAACAATCTGCATTACAGATACGACAAGACAGCAGGAGTTAACGATGTGCTTGCTTCCGTACCCGGCATGTTCATGCAATCAAGATACGGGAACCACGATGTTAGGATCTCCATCAGGGGTTTTGGAAGTAAATCCAATTCAGGTATTCGTGGAGTGAGGATCCTGCTTGATGATATCCCCGAGTCAGAGCCCGACGGGCAGACCAGGATAGAAGCCATCGACTTTAATTCCATCGGCAGGATAGAGATCGCCAAAGGGAATTCCTCCTCATTATATACCAATGCTCCCGGGGGGGTGGTCAACTTCATAAATGATATCGACTTTCCGCGCTCATTCGGGGTACAGTTCAATCAGTTCGGATCGTTTGGATTAAGAAGGAACGGGCTGAAGCTCGGCATCAGGACTGACAAATACGGATTGTTGAATACTTACAGCTACCAGCAATACGACGGTTTCCGCGAACATAATACCGAGCACTGGCATATCCTGAACACGGTGGTGGAAACAAGGCCTTCGGAAAACACTTCCCTGAAAATACTTTTCTACTTCGTGGATGGAATGATACGACTCCCGGGATCCCTCACCAAAGAAGAATTCGAACAGGATCCTTACCAGGCCGACCCGAGGGCCCTTGACCGTGATCTCAAGCGGCTGTCGACCAAAGGCAGGTTGGGCATCCGGTATAATGCCAGGTTCGGCAAGGCGTTGAACAATGAGATCGAGATCACAACCTATGCCACCATTAAGTATTTTGAACGGACATCACGACAGTACAGGATCATCAACAGGCAAGGTATGGGGTTTACAGCGAGGTATGTAAATACAGGGCAGATCGGGAGGTCGATAAATGAGTTCTCCTTTGGAGGCGACCTCTTGTTCCAGCCTGCCAGGACAGAATTCTACGACAATATCAGCGGACAAAAAGGGGACCAGATCCTGCAGCTGCTGAATGAGAAGATCGGCAATACAGGCTTTTATGTTTCCGATAACTTTGAGATCCTTAAAGAAAAGTTCTTTGTTCTTCTCACAGGAAGATATGATAATGTGACATACCGGCTGAGGGAAGAAACCCTACCTTCACGTTCCGACAGCAGGAATTTCAGTGCTTTTACACCCAAGCTTGCATTCAACTATAAGCTTGCCCACTGGATATCGCTGTATACCTCTTACGGGTTTAGTTTCGACAGTCCGGCAAAGAATGAACTGGAAAGTGTGGATCCGGGACAGCTTTATAACCATGAGCTGAATGCACAGGAATCCAGGAACGTGGAACTCGGCATCAAAGGATACCTGTTCAGGCATGAGCATAATTTCCTTAAAAAGATCCTTTTTGAGGTCACCCTCTTCAATATCCGGATCAATAACGAGATCGTTCCTTTTGAGGTTTTCGGTGATGTATTTTTCAGGAATGCCGCTAAAACAAATCGCCGCGGGCTTGAACTGGGTACAAGCCTCGAGATATACAAGAACCTGAACTTCACGCTGGCATATACTTTCTCTGATTTTGCCTATCAGACATACATCGCCAAAACCATCGAGATCGACAATGAGGGCAATATTACGGAAGAAGAAAAGGATTTTACAGGAAATATCGTTCCCAGCGTGCCAAAAAATAACATCTATCTGGGCGTTTCATATTCCTATCCCTTTCACCGAAATGTAAACGGCTTCATAAAATTCAGTTATACGGGTATAAGCGGCCTCTGGGTGGACGATGCCAATACAGATAAGACAGATGCTTATCATTTGCTAAATTCCGTCCTGGGCCTTGATATGGAATTCGGGAAATTCAACATACTGTTATCAGGGAGCATGAACAACATGCTGGATGTGGTTTATGTGGGTTTTACCAATACTAACTCTGCCGACAGAAGATTTTATGAGGCAGGTGAACCAAGGAACTATTTTGCATCCCTTAATCTTGGATACCGCTTTTAAGAAATGAGAAAACTACAATACTATATCATCATACTTTTCCTGCTGCCCTGGAGTACAATTATTGCCCAGGTTGATCATCTGAGCTTTGAGCCGGAGGAAAATTACAGGCTGAACCCCTCTGATGTAAGCCAGACTGAAGTATTCATTGTGAACAGCCCCCTGAACCGGGATGTTCTGTTCTCTTCCTGCAACACCCTGACCTTTATCCCGTTTTTTATCAGTGAGGGGATCTATGTGACCACCGACGGAGGCACCAGCTGGTATGGTAACGATACCTGTACAGGCGAGCCAATGGCTTTTCATGGTGGGGACCCGGGGATCGCAATAGACAAGGACGGGGCCTTTATCATTACCAGGCTGGGCAGATCGCCATTTACCGGCCTGTACTCCCACTATTCGACCGACCAGGGACAGACATGGTCGGCACAGCAGGTGATCTCAACCGATGACCTTGAAAGGGCCTCCGTGGCAACAGACTATTTCCCGGGAAGCCCGTATTATGGCAGGACTTATGCCGTATGGGTGAAGTTTGCGCCCCCATTTCCCCTGATGATGGCCTATACCGATGACTCGGGCATCAGTTGGACCGGGTCTGAACAGATCAACAACCCACCAAACAGAAGCGCCGGTGGCGATATTTGCATCGGCCCAAACGGGGAAGTATATGTTTGCTGGGCCGGTGTTACGGACGTATCGCCTTTTAAGGAGATCTATGTTGGATTTGCTTCTTCGAAAAACGGCGGGGCCGATTGGCATATAAGCGAAGAAGCATTTAGCATGAATGGCATCACAGGGCTGCTGCCCGATAAAGGAAATATCAGGGTAAACGGATTGCCCGGCATTGCCGTGGACACTGCCTCCGGTGAGAAAAATGGATGGATCTATATCGTAAGCGGGCAGAAAGGCCTTTTGCCTGCCGGCTCCGACCCGGATATCATTCTCAACAGATCGGAAGATGGCGGCCTGAGCTGGTCATCCGGCATCAGGGTTAACCGGGATGCACCTGACAATGGCAAAACACAATATTTTCCTTCTGTTCATGTGGACAAATTCGGGGCAGTGGATATTATTTTCTACGATGACAGGAACACCACTATTGACTCGGCCGGGGTTTTCCTGGCCCGTACGGATGATGGAGGCAATTCCTGGAAAGAATACGAGATCAGCGATCATAACTATAAACCTGAACCCATCGGCGGCCTCGGACAAGGGTACCAGGGAGACAATATTGACCTGACTTCCACGGATACCAGGCTATGCCCGGTGTGGATGGACAATTCCAGCGGGACCTATCAGATATGGACTTCCCCCATCGAATTCTCCACGCTGGATTTTATCGGAGAAGGAGGGCAAAAAAAAGTCGTTTTTGAACTGAGACAAAACTGTCCCAACCCATTCCATCAACATTCAAACATTCTCATTAAGCTTACCGATCCTGCCATGGTGGAATTAAAAGTCTTTGATATTCAGGGAAAAGAATCCGCTGTACTCACAGAGGGATACAAGTCTGCCGGTGAATATGAATTTCAATTCGAAGCCAACAAAGCGGGAATCTATATTTGTATACTCAGGATTGATAACAGAAGTAGAAGCATAAAGATGGTCGCCCTACCTTAAGATCAGTTTGTGCGTTTCAAGCAAGGTCTTTTCCCTGCCTTCTATTTTCAGCCGACAAAAGTACAGGCCTGCAGCAAGACCGGAAACATCAAGGTTCAGCATATTCTTCCCCCCGGAAAGCTGATGCAGGGAGTGGCTTATTAAAGGCCTTCCGAAACAATCGGAAACGAGTACCTCTCCATTGTTCCATTTCCCCCCACTGCCATCTCCCAAATCAAATTCGAGCATGATCTGATCCTTTGCCGGGTTTGGGTAAATACGCATATGAATATTTGAATCTTCAAGTTCATCCAGGCCAACTCCGAGTGGAATATACCTGATAAATGCACCGTAATATCCAACAGCATATCCATGCATGCTATCCGGAAAGACCATATCAAAAATAAATAGTTCCTCCGGGCTGGGGATCCTTGTCCAGCTTGATCCGGCATCCATACTATAGATCAGTTTTTGACTCGCCCCCAGGGGCGCCCAGGCCTCCGTATCATTTCTGAAATCAAGGTCGTATGCTGCTCCAGGCAAGTTAAGTTCATCATATTCCCAGTTTACTCCTGCATCGTGGGTTCGTATCATGCCTATACCATAGCCTAGCTCAGGATCCCCTCCGGCACCCAGTACCGTTACGGGATCGAATATATGTAACCCATGAACCTCGTCGGCCGGTGCATCTTCATTTTTAATCGGGTACCACATCTCTCCGCCATCCGAGGTACTCCAGATCACACCTGCGATATCGAACATCCCACCACAGGCATAGCCATGGCTTTCATCATAAAAAAACACCTTCAGCACCGGGAAGAATGCCAGGGCATTGGTGTCGATGGCCGCCTGATTCCAGCTTTGTCCTCCATCAATTGTCTTTACCAGTGCATGCGGACTTCCGGCCATCCATCCCGTCAGGGAATCGAAAAAGAGGATATCATTCATAAAGATATTCTCTTCCTGGTAAGGCGTGCCGGTCCATGTATTTCCACCGTCGGTAGTTTTCAGAATCAGCGTCCCGTAAAAGCCGTTAAAGTTCCAGGAAGAAGCCCATCCTATCTGCCTGTTCAGGAAAAATACGTTCACAATGTTGTTATCCGTTCCGGCATCCTGTACCAGCCAGTTTTCCCCTCCGTTGGCAGTGTGGATGATAGTGCCTGTATCTCCCACTGCCCAGCCGTACATGCTGTCGGTAAAAAATACCGAGCGCAGGTGTTGTGATGTGGGCACATCATGCACTTCCCAGCTTCCCTGGGAGAATGAAAGCAAAGGAGAGATGGCCAATAAGGCCAGGATAAATATTTGGTGTAAACTTTTCAAATCGATGATGTCAGTGTGGAATAAAAAAATCTTTGAAATTGATTATCCTCGGGGCAAGCCCACGAGGTATTAACCCAATTTCATTCCGCAATAGCGGAACCAGATTTTTATAAAACCCCTTTGTCCCGCCAAAGCGGTACATCTCC
>JAGLEK010000547.1 GCA_023145125.1 Bacteroidales bacterium
CTGGCAATTCCGCCATCTTTGGCTACGGTGTACAGGTCGCCGGCATAAGAGAAGACCACCTGGTCGCCGTGAATGGCAGGAAAACGGAGAAGCCTGGCTTCTTCCTGTGCAAATAAGCCCATAACAAATGTCATGAGCAATATCAAAAATGTAAGTTGTTTCATAATTCCAATATAGTTTTAGTTAACATACAAAATCAGATTTTTTCCAATATAAACGCTTCCTCAATATACAACAGGTACTTCTCAACCTCCGTATATCCCATTTCCATCAACAGTGCTGCATATTGCTCCAATTGCCTGATATGCTTAGAATCTTTTTTTCCTGTCTTGTAATCCAGGACAATAGTCTGCTTTTCTTTGATCATCAATCTATCCGGACGGTATTCGCCGCCTCCTGGCCTGAGAATGCCGGCTTCATTCTTCAACTGGTAGTTACCATCAAAAAATGGTTTTATCTCTTCCTGGCTTAGGATCCCTTCTAAAAGCATCTTTAGTTCCTGCGCTTTACCTGCGGGTATATTGCCGGTGTTCACCTCGGCAACAATGGCCGGGCCAAGATCGGAAACTGTATTTATCCCTGAAAGTATGCGGTGCACCAGGTTGCCCCATTCCAGGTTCCGGGAGTCGTCATCCAGGTCCCAGTATTCGGCAGCATGCCCGCTCAGCAATATGTTTTTCCTCCAGTTGCCCGAGATAAATAATTCAGGATGTGCGACAGATGCCGGCTTTTTCGTTTTTAGCGGAAGCGGCTCCGGGTCGCCAAGAGAATATTCTGTCATTTGATCATCCCAGAGCTGCCGGTCTTCCAAAAATGCCCTGATCAGCCCAGGTATGTCTTTTATCTCTCCGGCCGACTCAGAAGGAAGATCGCAAATAATAAACAACCTTTCCGTCGGCCTCGTTGTTGCTACATAAAATATGTTCAGGAGATCGAGCTGGGTCTTTTCCCATTCTTTGGTATAAATGTCTGCATACCTGGTATTTTCCAGGTTTTTGAGTACCGGAAGCAATGCTGTCTTTAAGCCCGGTATCCTTTCATCATCAATATGCACCCATTTTTGCTCTCTCCTGACATCCACCTTGTCATTGGCAAACGGATAGATCACCACGGGAAATTCGAGCCCTTTCGCCTTATGTATCGTCATCACCTTAACGGCATCCAATCCTTCCGGTACCACGATAGAATAGCGATGATTATTCTCTTTCCAGAATATTGTAAAATCCTCAGGGATAAAGCGTTTATTCATCGAATACTCATATACCGCATCCAGAAAGAAAATGATATAGGGTTCAGGAGTGGTACTTAATGAGAATATGCGGATCAGGGTTTCCAAACGCTCATACAGGCCCATCTGGCGAAGTGCATCTGCGTTAAAGGCAATTTTGCGGATACGGAAGAACTCCTCAAGGCCGGTGTTCCCGCCTTCGGCCGATGTATCATCAGGCTGTAAAAGGCAGCTTTGCAGTATCTCATTCAGCTTATGCTTCTCTGCCTCAGCGGCCACATAAGAAAGGATGGCAGCCATCGCCAGCTTATCATCTTTGTTCGCAATGTAATCCAGGCAGCTCACCAGGAAATTCACTTCCGGTGATGATGAAAGCAGCAGCGACTCGGCTGAGACTACCGCAACTCCGTTCAAAAGTAGGTTTCTGGCGATCTTACTGGCTTCGGCATTCGACCTGCATAGAATTGCAATATCATTATATGCATAAGATTTTATCTCCTTTAAGTCGTTGACCTTTTGAAGGATATTTTCGAGGTATGCAGGTTCATTTTCCTCTTTTTTTCCTTCGAGGTCCAGGAATGTGATATGCACTTCACCTCCCGGGTTTTTCACAGGCATCTCCTGCTTGCTGTCTGCATAAATTAAACGCAATGATTCCGGCAGCAGGCCGGCACTGAATTCGTAGAAATCGTTATTGAATTTTATGATCGCTTCCCTGGAGCGGAAGTTATAGTTCAGCTTACGGGCATTGTAATTCCGTTTCAGCATGTTTTCTCTTGCCTCCATTTCGGGGCTTTGCTCCTTCCTGAAGATCTCGGGGAGTGTTACCAACTGTTCCACTTCACCTCCCTTGAAGCGGTAGATGGCCTGCTTGGCATCTCCAACAACCATGTTAAAGTGGTCTTCGGAAAGGGAATTTTCGATCAGCGGGAGAATATTCTGCCATTCCAGGATCGAGGTATCCTGAAACTCATCAATGAGAAAATGCCTGTATTTTTCTCCCAGGCGCTCATATATAAATGGGATGGGCTCATTGTTCACCACCTTTGATATTCTCTTATCAAATTCTGAAATATGGATGATGCCGTCATTTTCCCTGATCTGATCCATAACTTTGAGGATCTCATTCAGCACCGCCAGCTGGAAGATATTCTTTTTCAGTATATTATAAAATTCATACCGTTCACGGTTCTCATCTATGTAAGTGGTTATCGCCCCCACCATATCCACCATTTCGCTTTTCCAGCTATCGATCAGGGTCTTCTTCCCGGCATCCAGGCTATCGGCATACCATTTATCTTCCCCAAGGGTGTTTATCACCCTGCTGCCCGGTGTGTAACTCTTAAAGTTCTTTTTATGGAGCTTATCGACGTACCCATAAATACCTGATTTTCCAAAATACAGATCCTTACCATCGATACCCTTAGCATCCCAGAATGAGATCAGTTGTCCTGCCTGTTTGCTCAGTTCACTTTCAAATTCCCTGCGAAAAGCGGTCAACACCTTTATAACTTTCAGAATTTCAAAAGTGTCCATGCTTTTTAAAGCCGGCAGAAAGTTGACAATGTCGTCCTTCAGCAAGCGTTTCGAGAAAGTTTTCAATGCCCCTTCTATATTCCAGCTTTTTTCATCGCTGATACGTGCTTCGGTAAAGCCCGACAGTGCCTTTGTTGGAGCCTCATCCACCCCCACCCTGCTTAAAAGCATATCAACAGCCTGTGAAACCATGGCACCTTCATCCACCTCTACCTCAAAATTCAATGGCAGGTGCAGGTCGAAAGCAAAGGTCCGTATGATACGATGGATAAAACTATCGATGGTGCTTACAGAAAAATCCTGGTAATTGTGAAGTATCTGTGTCAATACTATGCCGGCATTTTTAATGATAACACCCTGTTCCAGTCCGCATGTTTTCACCAATTCCGGCAACATATGTTTCACTGCGTTGGTTTCCCCGTGCCCGGAAGGATCCGATATTTCGATCAGGCCACGCAGTATCCTGTCACGCATCTCATTGGCAGCCTTATTTGTAAATGTGATAGCCAGAATGCTACGGAAAGCAGCAGGGTCTTTCAAAACAATCCCCAGGTATTCCTTTACAAGGGTATAGGTCTTTCCCGATCCTGCAGAGGATCTGTAAACGGTGAAACTCATAAAAGTAAAAGTAGTAAAAAGGTGTGGGGTATGAGGTATGGGGTATGGGGAAAAATAAAATAAAAGTGTAATTTTGAACTTCAAACCAGAAATAATGAAAAGACTTATCTTATTTTTTATTGGGATTGCCATGATGGCAGTCCAGGCCCAGGAGCCGGCTAAAGGAGTGTTTAAGGAATATGAGCCCGGCTTTTATCACAAGGAGATCCTTCCCGATATCAATGCGAAGCCCGATGCCGGACCATCTGCCTATTTCGCTGCTGACCTCTCTGAAGGCGATTTTCCGACAGATACTGCAGAATACGCCAAATTCTGGCATTTTCCACCATTGTCGCAGGGTGCCACAGGCACATGCTGGTGTTTTGCCACCATTTCATTTCTTGAATCGGAGATAAACCGCAGCAGCGGGCAGGAGATCAAGTTATCAGAAATGTATGTTGTTTACTGGGAATATGTTGAACGTGCGAGGGCATTCGTCGAAAATAGCGGTGATGTATATTTTGCACAGGGCTCAGAAGCTACCAGCGTAACAAGGATCATTAAAAAGTACGGTATTGTTCCGGCTTCAGAGTATCCCGGTATTCCGGAGGGAAAGAAATACCACGATCACAGCCGCATGGAGAAAGAAATGAGCGAATATCTCCAAAGCATCCGGGAAAGCAATGCCTGGAACACGGTGATGGTTGTATCTACCATTCGTAACATCCTGGATAAATATATGGGAAGGCCCCCCCAGGAGGTGTTCTTTGAAGGAGAACACTACACCCCGCCGGGCTTTTTAAGGAAAGTGCTGCAGATCGTACCCGACGACTACTTTAGCTTTATGTCGACGATGTCGCAAACCTATGATCAGAAAGGTGAGTTGGTTGAACCTGACAACTGGTGGCATTGTGATGATTATTACAATGTAAGCATCGATGATTTTATGCTTGTCATCGATGATGCCCTCGACAGTGTCTTTACCGTTTGTATTTGCGGTGATGTGAGTGAGCCCGGATATGACAGATGGGCTGAAGTGGGCATCATCCCTGCCTTCGACATCCCTTCCGAATATATTGATGAGTCGTCGAGGGAAATGCGTTTAAAAAACGGGACTACAACTGACGACCATTGCATCCATATTGTTGGCGTACAAGATGTTGACGGAGAAAGGTGGTATATGATCAAGGATTCCGGATCAGGTGGATTCGATGGCCCTAACAAAGGATATCGTTTTCTTCATGAAGATTATATCAGGCTCAAGATGATGAATATCATGGTTTATAAGTATGCTGGGAAGCGGGTGTTGGATGGGATTATAAAATAGTTTTGAGTTTTGAGTGTTGGGTTTTGAGTTAGTGATAAGTGTTAGGTGTAAAACTTCTTCTATCTTCTATCACTTTTATCGATCTCATAATCCCTCATTATCTGAGTTGTTGAACCGGTTAAGAGATTTTCAATATATAAAGCAATATGACAGATGCGCTTTTTACGTTTGCGTCCCTATCAGGATGTTAATCGCAATAAAAGTTTAAGTTATAAACACGTTGTACGCCATAAAAGAAAAATGATTAATAAATTAAACATACAAGAAATCAACATAAATTTGAGTAGTGAACGACCATGTGCCATAGCTACCAAACGTTACCACCAATAGGGAAAATAAAAAACTTTGACATGTTAAAATTTTTAAATAAA
>JAGLEK010000548.1 GCA_023145125.1 Bacteroidales bacterium
AATGTAAGGATTAATTTCAAAGGTATATGCCGCTTCGCAGTCAACAGAGTCAGGAATGATAATGGTCTGACAAATAGAATCTATGCAGTAATATAATGAATCGCTATGCTGGATGGTCAGGCATACCTCATAACTTCCCGACTCCTCGTAAGGGTGAACAGGATTTTGTTCCGAAGAGCTTGTCCCGTCGCCAAAATCCCAATGCCAGCTATCAGGGTAACCCAGTGATATATCAGCAAACTGCACATAGATGGGCGTTGTGGGCACATAAGTAAATTCATAGTCGGCATGGCAATCAGGGACTACCTCCACTGTGTCACAATAAGTATCGATGGAACCGAGCCCGTCACTAACAGTCAGGCAAACGATATAGACCCCGAAGTTAGCAAATTCATGCATGGGGTGGTATAACTCGGAGGTAGTGCCATCGCCGAAATCCCACATCCAGGTGTTGAAGGTACCGGTAGATTCATTCTGGAACTGTATGCTTGTATTTGTGCCTGCAACAGGCTCCCAGGTGAAAAAGCTGACGCAATCAAGCATGCCCGTATCATTATTCCCTGACAGGAACCCTAAACTAAAGAAGAGCGATAGAAGTGTTATATGGATCTTTTTATTCATCTTGTTATCGTTTCATTAGAAATGCAAATATAACCCCCACCTGATCCCGAAAGAATATGGCGAACGGGCCGGAAATTCAGAAGCCGGAGAGTAAGCTGATTTTATATATTGCCTGTAAAATGGTTCAAGCGTAAACCGTAAGTTGTTGTTGATGTGATAGTTCATCCCGATGCCGGCAGTATACTGCCAGGTGGTTGTCAATCGATCGGGATATTGCCTTATTACCACTATCTGCTCTGCATCACTGCCCTGGTATGGCACTCCCGGTACATCTTTATATACCTGCAGGGAGAATAGTACCCCGGCTTTGAGGTCGAGCGAAAAGCGGTTTCCTTCAAAGACCCGGTACCCTACTCTCAGAGGTATCTGCAGGTAAACGAATTTATTGGTATTTTCTTTGATCCTGAAATGATCGATGCTGTCATAGAGGTTCTTTAAACTGGTTTCAAAGATCACCGAATCAGGATTTCCGGGGGCAGTATTGAAAGAAGTAACACCAACATAAAATCCCACACTGTCGTAGCTTGAATAATTGACCTGATATTTGGCACTTTCGCTGGTGTAGTTAACACCGATACCGCTTTCAAGGATAAACCTTGATTTTTCATATGCCGCGACAAATTCCAGTGAAAAGTCATTTCGGTTTTGCCCCTCCGGATATATATTCACTGCCGGGCTGAGAGCTACCCCGAATAGCACATCGGCCTTTTTCACGTAGCTGTCTTTGATGTTAAGGTCGAAGATGGGCTCAGGAGATTCTCTTAATTGAGAAGCATTAATTTCCTGAGTTGAAGTTACTTTGATCGTAGCGGATCTTTGTTCCGCCCGGTCGAGAGAAGAGTAAGAAGAATATCCGTAAGCAATGTCTCCGTGCCCGGGTTCCGGATCATAAACGGGATCAGTAAAAATAGCTCTGCTATCTTCTGCAGGGGGAGGAGTTTCCTGATCAATGGATGATCCCAGGGAAGAATTTGTATTTGATGAAGTAATTGCCGGATCGTTAGCAGCTACTTCTGTATCTGTGTTAGTAATTAAAAGAATATCGGCGACTTCTGCCTGTTCAATTACATGAGGGATTTTTTCAGTTTGAAGTTCGTCGGATTTTGCATACTCTTCGGGGCTCTGATAGAGAAACCCGTGCATTAGAAATATAAAAGCACCAATCACGATCCCTGAGATAAGGAACATAGAGGTCCCTCTTCCTCCCGGGGAAGGAATATGAGTGGCAAGCGATTCCCAGGTCCCGGCCGGGGGTTCGATCCTATACCCGGCGAGGGATTCTCCAAAGAGCTTGTCAATACTATGTTTTCGTTCTTTTTTCATTTCGAACGGATATTGGGTTGCAGTTTATAGGTCTGTTGCAGTTTTTTTTGTAGCCGGCGCCTTGCCTTGGCCAGTTGTGATTTTGATGTGTTCACCGAAATGCCGAGCTCATGTGCGATCTCCTTGTGCGAAAAGTCTTCAAAAACAAACATGTTAAAGACAAATCGATATCCATCGGGCAGATCCTGTATCAGGCTCAGCAACTCAGACCTTGGAGGAGCATTGCTATAAACCCCTTCATCCTCATCTCCGCTTGTCAAATCTCCTATCTCTTCCACATCCGACTGGAAATAGTGCTTCAGGTTTGCATGATAATGGCTCAGTGAAGTATTGATCATGATACGCTTGATCCAGCCTTCGAAAGAGCCCTCTCCCCTAAACTTGCATACATTGGCGAAAACTTTAATAAAGCCTTCGTGAAGCACATCTTCAGCCTCTTCTTTCCGTTTGCAGTAGCGCATACAAATACCAAGCATAGTTGGTGCATACTTCTTATACAACAAACCGAAAGCCTGTCTTTCCCCTGATCTGCAGCCTTCTAATATTTCCTGGTCTGGAATCATCAAAAAACCCAACTGTTTTTAAGACTGTTTGCCATGATAAAGGTTGCCTGCCGGAATTGTTTACTTTCCTGTATGTACAGGCTTCCCAAAATTACTAATAATAAAAAAGGCATCCCGAGAAATACTGCGGGATGCCTTTTCTCATGAGAGTACAGCCTCTAATTAACTTTTATAAAAGACTTAATATGTTTCTCATTTCCAAACAACACCATCACTTTGTACATGCCGGAAGAAAGATTTGCGGTATTCAATTGTACAAAGCTTTCACCAGTATTGTAATGGCTATTGCTCTTATCAACTACCTGTCCGCTCTGATTAAGGATAAATATCTGAACATTTCCGGCTTCAAGCAGGTTAAACTTAAAGTTGACATAATTACGGGCCGGGTTGGGATATGGGTCGCCCAGTCCTGTAAGTTTATTATTCAGCTCATCTCCAATGCCGTAATATATATCCTCATCGTAAACGATAATATTAATATCCTCAATTGCCGGATGGCCTTCTGTCAGTGTAATAGTTGTAGGGTAAGTGTACTTGCCCGGGACTTCAGCCATAACCTTATAGGTTCCGTATGCCAGGGCGGAGAACTCAAAAATGCCATTTTTATCGGATTTAATATAAGTGAGGCAATTATCATTTTGGTTAAATAAAATGATCTCGATATCCTCCATAAGGGTATTTTTCCCGTCCAGGGTAACCACACCGTCGATAATGCCGGCACCGGCACTGTAGGTGAAGTTAGGTGCCATCGTAATGTCATAATTCCATGCAGTAGAATTCAGTTTGATGGTCTCGGCTTTTGTCCAGAGGAGAGCATTCCCAAAATATGTGGGGAGATAATCTCCGGCATGGACCGAACTGGCGGAAGGAAAAGTCTTAACCTTATAGTCCCCTTCAATCAATTGGTAAAAGATATAACATCCAAGAGTGTCAAATTCTGTTGTGTCGATCGGGATGAATTCATCTTCTTCGATCTTATAAAGGAAGGCAGTTCCTATGTCCACCGGGAAATAACCGGCAAATGCTTGCCCGCCAAAATTATAGTATTCCTTCATCCCGACTTTAATCTTTTTGGTTATCATGCTGAGTACGATTTCACAACTCAGGTTCTCGGTAGAAACTGTAAGGGATACGTCATATACTCCGGGCCCTTCATATACATGGTTCGGGTTTTGTTCCATGGAGCTGCCCCCGTCACCAAATGTCCAGTGCCAGTAAACGATTCCTGCTCCGGTCGACTCATCAAAAAAGTTATAGCTGAGGCCGTTAAAATTAATAGTATCCTTTAAAGGAGTGAAATTTGCCTGGAAATCGCTCACCAGGCCGGGGTCAAATACTTCTAATACCATATTTGCATGGTAGGTTGACTCCCATTGAAACCTGTAAAACTCTTCTTTCTCGTATTTGATGCCATTTACATCATATGCATAAATAAGCAATGAGCCTTTTTCTGAGCCTGTGCTGATAGTATCGTAGAAAAATCCTTGTATATCTGTGTATTTGATATGATAATAGCTCATCCCCCCGCCGGATGTGGTATTTATCTGTATAAACACTTCCTGGCCTGCAATAGGTCCCCCGTTTTCAGTATTGACGATCTGCCCGGAGAGGTATAAATTGTTCTCATTATTCTGGGTTTGGGCAAAAGTTGTAGTTATCGATATGATAAACAGCATTATCAGGGGCAATAGCATCCGCTTGAGCAGCAATTTTCGCCGGCATCGGGTTTGCCTGTAATGCAATCGTAGGCGGGGGTAATAATGTCGCATAGCCAGGTTCATTAAAAGTTAAATAATAGTCCGGTCCTCAGTCCAAAGGAATAAGGATGACGGGTAGTTATATACTTGCGTTCGTATTGTGAGTTCAAATAATATTTGAATGTAGGTTCGATGGCAATTCCGACTTTCCGTGACAGCTGATATGTTAATCCTGCACTAAAAGCCAGTTGCCAGCTTGCATTTACGCGTGTCGGCATTTTCTGATCGATATTGACGATCCTGTCATTGCCGGCATCCGGTTTTGGAATATTTTCGTTCACCAGGATAGATAAAATAGGCCCACCCTTAATAAACCATCCAAAACGATTTACCTCTTTATGGAAACCAATATATACCGGGACCTGCAGATAGGTGTAACGGTTTTTGGTTTGCTCGATCCTGTATTTATCGATAGAATCATAAACACTAACAATGTTTGTATGATAGACAGGAACTATTGTTCCTCCTTCTGTGGTGTCGAAAGTTACATTGTACACATCGTCGTAAGTTCCCAGGAATTTCTCATAGTCGATGGCATACTTCCCGTCGTCGGAAGAGAAAGACAGGCCGAGGCCGGATTCGATGAAGAATTCGTTTTTCAGCCACTTCCCTGTGACCTCAAAAGTATAACTGCGTTGGTTCGGGATAGAGTCTTCGGGATAAAGTACCACTTCAGGTGTAAAAAAGACGCCCAGTTGCCATGATGCTCTGCGGTTATACTGACGCTCCCCGTCGTTAACACCGGCATATTTCGGGTTGAGCCTGCTGTCGCGTACCTGTATGTTTTGCGAATTAATGGCCAGCATAGATGTATGCAGGGAGTAAGATCGCCTTGATCTGAGCCTGGCCAGCCGCGTTTCTTCAGAAAATGCACTGCCAAAGGTTTCTTCAACGTAATAATCGTGCAGGCTGTTATGGGGTACATTTTCAGCTTGAACGGCGGATTCTGTTTTTTCAGGCTTGCTCATTATACCTGAGGATCCGGGTATAGGTTTTGCTTCCGGTGCATGCCTTTGTTTGTTTTCGATTATTGCAACAGGATCGGGCATTTCAGGGCTTGCAGGTGGAACATATTCAATGAGCATGGCTGTTTGGCCATCAACTGTAATATTGTTAAGGGTGGCGCTGGGAGAATCTTTGATAATGCTGAATCCAAGCAGGCCGGAGATCAACACCAGGGCAGCCAGAACAGCAAGGTTGACCGGATTTATACCGCCACCACCCTTGCCATGAAGTTCAGCATGGACATTTTCCCATACCGAGGCAGGTGGTTTCGCTTCAAAACCGGAAAACTTGTTTTGAAAAAGCTTATCCAGATATTTGTTTTCTTCAGTCACCTTTTACTTTCCATTTTAGTTTTTCCTGAAGAACGCCCCTGGCCCGTGATAATTGGGACTTTGAGGTGTTTTCAGAAATATTCAGCATCTTGCCGATCTCCTTATGTGTATATCCTTCAATTACATTAAGGTTGAAAACCATGCGGTATCCATCAGGGAGTTCATGGATCAATACCAGTAACTCTTTGGCGGACAGTTTGTCAATAGCGCTTTCTTCCTCGTTGTTGATAGGCTCAGTTTGGTCAAGGCTAACATCTTTCTGGTATTTGACCTTTTTCTTATAGAAATTAATGGCCGTATTAACCATTGTTCTGCGGATCCAGCCTTCCAGCGATCCTTCGTTCCTATAATCCTTCAAATACCTGAAAACCTTGATAAAGCCTTCCTGCAAAACATCCTCTGCTTCCATCTGGTTCTTTGCGTAACGCAGACAAATGCCGAACATTTTGGGCGCAAACTGCCTGTATAACTCCCCCTGTGATTTAGAGTCGTTATTAAGACACCTTTCTATGAAGTCCTCATCAAAATGCATAAAACACAACAAGCACAACACTTTTAATGTTGGCTAAAATAATGTTAAAACCCTGACCCTGACACATATAAGTGTCGGGCAGATACAATTTATCAAAGTAAAGTTAAGGAAATATTTACTCGATAGGCATTAAAAACCGGTTTTTTTAGTTTTAACATCGCGCGCTTATGTCTATGCATTAAAGTTCTCCACCTATGTAAAAGAACAATATTACATTACACCCCGTAGACAAAAGTTTTACGAAAAGGGTTGCATGAGCATGGTATTCAGGCCTGTTGACAGCGCTTATTGTGCTTTATTCCGTGGCGTCGACATTTTGATTTTAACAAGGTAAAGCACATAGTACATGGATGGTACGATAACAAGCGTGAGGAAGGTGGCAAATGACAATCCAAAAATGATCGTCCAGGATAATGGTCCCCAGAAAGCAACATTGTCGCCACCAAAGTAGATATTTGCATCCAGCGTCGATAAAAATGAAGCAAAATCAATATTGAGCCCAATGGCCAGGGGCAATAAGCCAAGGATGGTGGTAATGGCCGTCAGCAATACCGGGCGCAACCTTGTTTTACCTGCCTGTTTTATACATTGAACCGAATCCGGGATACTTAACGCGGCATCGGCAGCTATTCCAAGTTCTTTACGCCTGCGATGCTTAAGCAAGTCGATATAATCGATAAGCACAATTGCATTGTTCACCACCACACCTGCCAGGGAAACGATCCCGATGCCTGTCATGATCACCACGAAATCCATCCCGCTGATCATCAATCCCAGCAAAACGCCGATGGTACTGAAGATCACACTGAATATGATGATTACAGGCTTCACAATGGAGTTAAATTGTGATACCAGTATGATGGTGATCAGGGCAATAGCAATAAACAAAGCATTTACGAGAAAAGCCATGGATTCTTCCTGCTCTTCCTGTTCACCGGTAAACTTATAATTATAGCCGGGAGGCATATCGAAGTATACCATCTGGGCCTTGAGTTGCTCATTGATCTTGGTGGCATTATAACCTTCTACCACATTGGAATAGATGGTCACCGCCCTTTCCATATCCTTTCTTTTTACCGATCCGTATGTGGTGGTATAGCTGATATCAGCAACGGCAGATATAGGTACCTGCGTTATTTTTCCCGATGAAGGGCTCCTGAAGGTGATCATCTGGTTCAGCAGAGCAGGAAGGTTATAGCGGTATTCCTCTTTCAGCCTTAACTGTATAGGATATTCCTCTTCACCGACTTTAAACCCGGAAACTTCTTTTCCGAATAGGGCTGTACGTATGGTGCTCGCTATCTGTGCTGTTGAAAGCCCGAAACGCCTGGCCTTATCGCGGTCGATATTGATAATTATCTCCGGCTTACCCAGGTCAAGGTCTATCTTCAGCCCCTCGATACCTTCAATATTGGCGGTATTCAGGTATGTCTGAATGGTATCAGCGAGGTAAATCAACTGATTGAAATCCCTCCCCGTTATTTCAAGGTTGATAGGTTTTCCTGCCGGCGGGCCTTCATTTTGCTTTTCAATGGTCATTTCAACGCCCGGGTACCTGCCCAGAAGGCTCTTACTCAGGTGAACAAGTATATCGCCTGTGTTTACACCCCCTCTTTCCTCAAAATCAATAAATGAAATGGTGATCAGTCCCCTGAACATTTTTTCTGACATGTCGCTGATATCGTCCTCCAGCCTGGCACCGGCGCCCACGGTTGTGAGAACGGATTTTACGACTTCCCGGTCCGGCTCCAGGATGGC
>JAGLEK010000549.1 GCA_023145125.1 Bacteroidales bacterium
CTGAGAGAGATGCTTTCCGGAGGACTGGTATTTTTACCGGGCAATGATGAAGCCTCGATGAATTATCCCGCCAATACTTATCACTACCGTCAGGACAGTGATTTCCTGTACTATTTCGGTCATGATCATGATGGTCTTTCAGGACTGATAGATACTGACGAAGGCAAAGATATACTCGTTGGTGATGATGTGACCATGGACGACATTATCTGGATGGGACAGCAGCCGTTGATGAAAGACCAGGGAATAAAATGTGGTACTGAAAATACGCTTTCGAAAAGTAAACTTGGTGAGTATATTCAGGATGCCATCAACAATGGGCGTAAAGTGCATATCCTACCGCCATACCGTGGCGACCGCTGGCTTTCTCTGGAAACCATTTTTGGCATGAACCATGGAGAGATCAAAAAATACATCTCACAGGAACTTATTGAAGCTGTGATAAAGATGCGATCTGTTAAAGATGCAGATGAGATCATCGAAATAGAAAAAGCTGTTGATGTTGCATATCTCATGCATACCACTTCGATGAAAATGGCCATGCCGGGTATCAAAGAACAGGTGATTGCAGGTGCTGTTGAAGGCGTTTCACTCTCACATGGCGGCCCGGTGTCATTTCCCGTAATCCTTAGTGTCGACGGACAAACCTTGCACAATCACAACCATCACAACATCCTGGAGGAAGGACGCATGATGGTGACCGATGCAGGCTCAGAATCATCATTGCATTATGCAAGTGACATTACGCGTACAGTTCCTGTCGGGGGGAAATTCAATACCCGCCAGAGAGAGATATACGAGATCGTGCTTAAGGCCAATATGCTAACTATCGAAGCCATGAAACCGGGTGTGTATTTTAAAGATATTCACTTGCTGGCTGCACGTACCATCGCCGATGGGCTTAAGGATCTTGGTATCATGAAAGGCGACACGGAAGAGATCGTAAAGGCAGGCGCACATGCCCTCTTCTTTCCTCACGGACTGGGACATATGATGGGACTGGACGTACACGACATGGAAGGCCTTGGTGAAAACAATGTAGGCTATGATGATACCATACAACGAAGCGATCAATTTGGCCTCGCTTTCCTGCGCTTCGGGAAGAAGCTTGAGCCGGGCTTTGTTTTGACCATTGAACCTGGAATCTATTTCATCCCTGCCCTCATCGACCTCTGGAAGAGCGAAGGCAAGTTTACAGAGTTCATCAATTACGATAAAGCAGAAACCTATAAAGATTTCGGTGGCATCAGGATCGAGGATGACATCCTCGTAACGGATGATGGCTATCGGGTGCTTGGCAAGCCGATACCAAAGAGTGTG
>JAGLEK010000055.1 GCA_023145125.1 Bacteroidales bacterium
AGTATCCAGTATCTAGTATCCAGCCTCCCGGCCAAACTGCAAAAGCCTAAGCTCTTCCCCATCAAAAACCGCATACGTAAAATTCGTGATCCAATCCCCTAAAATAATAAGCTGTGTTTTGTCATTGAGGTCGACCTGGACAGGCAAATGCCTGTGGCCGAAGATGAGATAATCAAGATCAGGATGCTGCTTCAAAATGTCTTCTCCGTATTTATACAGCATTTCATCCTTGATATTGTTGGAAGAATCTTTCTTTCCTTCCCTGGCTATATTGGCCAGGCGGCTTTTCTTTGAGAAGTATAAGCCCATGCGTGCCCCCATGTCGGGGTGCAGCCACCGGAACAACCACTGGTTGAAACGACATGCAAATACCTTTTTGAGGAATTTATATCCCCTGTCGCCGGGGCCAAGGCCATCGCCGTGGGCAAGGTAAAACTTCTTGCCCGAAAACTCCATTATCTCAGGCTTACGGTATAACTTAATGTTCAGCTCCTTTTCAAAATAGTTAAAAGCCCAAACATCATGGTTACCCCTGAACAGGCTTATGGGAATTCCTGCATCGGTAATCTCAGCCAGTTTTCCCAGCAAGCGCACAAAGCCTTTCGGTACCACCGTTTTATATTCAAACCAGAAGTCGAAGATATCTCCCATAAGGTATATATGCGAAGCATCTTTCTTCACTTCATCTAACCATTTCACGAAAAGTTTTTCCCTTACCAGGCTACCGGCGTGGTCGGGGATGCCGAAATGAAAATCGGAGGCAAAATATATGTTTTTCCTTTCTCCGGGGCTTGTCATCTGACTGGATTTTTTACAATAATAAGAAATTGTGCTTAATAATTGGTTGGGTTGTTGATTAAATCAACAACCTTCTGTGGCAGATCAGTGAAATCCCTGTCATGATGTACGATGCGTCCTTCTGCATCAATAAGGACGTATGCCGGGAGCTGCATCTTCAGGTTAAAGAGCTTCATCACTGCCGACCTGGCACCTTCCGCATCATCAATATGCAGGCCCGGAAGGGAGTCAAGGGCAATGGCTGCTTCCCAGATCCTGGGATCCCTGTCGAAAGAGATAGTCAGCAATTCCAATCCATACTCGTGATAATTTTCATATGTTTTCCTGATCACGGGATTTGTTTGCCGGGATTTGGCATCCGCCGCCGCCCAGAAATATATCAGCAGATTATTTCCTTTGAAATTGCCGGGGCCTGTCTTTACACCATTGATGTCGAGTAATTCAAACTCAGGCACGAGCTTCCCCGGTGAGAGTCGCCGCTTCGCATCCTCCTCAAAGTCGATTGAGATTTTGATATTTTTAACCTGTTCGTGAAAGTCTTTGGCATATTTGTTCTCAGGCATACGCTCCATCAGGGCCTCATCAACGATCTCGTAATAATTAAAGTCTTCCTGTGGATCGAAAAGTGCAAACTCCCTGAAAAAACCATTGATGATCACAATGGCAGCGAAAGAAGATGGATTGTCGGTGACAGTAGCTCTGGCATATTTTGTAAAGTCTTCGTGGATATTAATAAATTGCTCGTTTAAGCGTTCCCTGATCACAGGGAAGTCAGGCAGGGACTGGCTGTTGTGAAATATCGCCGACAAAGAATCCACTTTATACTCTTCACGGTTTAATTTCTCAAGGAAATCGACAACAAGCATACACTCGTCATTTCCCTGTACACGGTAGGGCCAGGCTTTATCATTGCTTTGTTCGATCTTCACGGTATCACCATTTTTGGCAACTATGATCAAAGGGTAATGATCCCTGCTCTCAAGCCGGAAGAGAGCATAATCCTGTGAGTTGAGACTCATTATGAAAGAACTGTCGGATGCCAGATCTACCGAGTCTATCGTTTTTATTTTTTTGGCGTAGACCTTATTCAGGTATAATTTCGAATCAGTTGAGAAGTAATCTCCGATTATGATTGTTTTTTCTTTTGCGGCTTTTTCCTGCCCGCAGGAAGAAAACAACACAAGGATAAAGATGATCATAAAATATGGCCTGTACTTTTTCATATAATAAGTTTATTGCAGTACTCATTCCTGATCTAAACGACCAGCTGTGAGTTGAAGTATTTTTGTGATTGCAAAATTATGTTATTTCTTGAAAGGAGCAGGATGCAATTTTGAATTGATTTTATGTTTAACTTCATCATCGTAAATAGTACTTGATGAAGATAACATTTAGATCAATTGCCATACTGGCTTTATGCCTGGTGATCCATTCTGTGGATGCGCAAAGGATCTTGCTGATTGAGAAACCGGGGAAATTCAAAAATTACAAATACTCTGTGGGGGATGAGATCACGGTCCGGATAGCCCCATACGGAGAAAAGCATAATGGTACTATTCATGAGCTCACCGATACCAGCATCCTGATAAACTTTGATAATGAGATCATGCTGGAGGATATTGAAATGGTCATACGGCCGCGATGGGGCCTGAGCCTGCTATCCAAAATAACAAGGATCGCCGGTGCAGGCTACTTCATTCTCGATGTGGTCAATAATTCAATTACCGGCAGTCCCACAATTGTAGATGAAAACACTGTGATGATCAGTGCAGGACTGGTTGCATTCAGTTATGTGCTGGTGCCCTTCCATGACAAACGTATGAAAAGCGGGGAGAAATGGCGGATCAAGGTGTTGAACATGTCGATGGATGAGGATGTCCCTAATCCGTTTCGGCAATAAAGGCTTTGATGATCTTTGTCATCCTGGGTTCTGCAATACTTGCTGCATCGATAACATCGTCATGGGTGATTTCCACGATCTTACCTTCAACGCCCAGGTCGGATATCACCGAGAAAGCGAGGCATGGAAGTCCTGCCTGCCTGGCAACTATCACTTCCGGAACGGTCGACATACCCACCGCATCACCACCAATTATACGAACATATTTGTACTCTGCCGGTGTTTCGAATGTGGGGCCTGTAACTGCTGCATAAACACCTGTGCGGTATTTAATGCCCAGCCTGTCGGCAATGCCTTGTGCTTTTTCACGTAATGAGTGGTCATAGGGTTCGCTCATGTCAGGGAAGCGTGGGCCCAGGGCAGCATCATTAGGGCCAATAAGCGGATTGTTTCCCATGAGGTTAATATGGTCTTCAATAAACATCACATCTCCTACCGTGAAATCGGGATTCAGTCCGCCACTGGCATTGGACAGGATGAGGATGCGTATGCCAAGTTCCTTGAATACCCTTATGGGAAAGGTGACCTCCTGCATGCTGTAGCCTTCATAAAAGTGAAATCGCCCCTGCAGGGCAACAACTTTTTTACCACTGAGCTCGCCGAAGATGAGCTTTCCCTGGTGCCCCTTCACCGTTGAAACCGGAAAGTTGGGGATCTCTTCATATTCGATGATATGTTCGGCTTTGATCTCGTTTACAAGGCCGCCAAGGCCTGTACCGAGGATGATCCCGAATTCAGGGGTAAAGCCGGTTTTATTCTTTAGAAAATTGCTGGTTTCCTGTATCTTTTTCAACATTCTCGCGGATTTGGTCGTCAAAGATAATACTATCTCCGTTACAGAACTCGAACTTTATCGGAATATAGAATACAGGCATGTCCTTGATCACCTCGCTCAGGACTGACTTGTCGAGCCGCATGGCATCTTTTTCTGTAGTAAAGATGATCTTGTTGCGGGTGAACATATTGTCAAAATTTGATTTTATCTTCTCAAGGTCATTAAGGGTGTACTTATGATGGTCCATGAAATCCATCACATGAAGCTCGTGGCACATGTTCCGGAGGTGCTCCTGGAGGGGGTATGAATTGGCAACTCCGGAAAACAGTAATATGGTATTATACCTTTCTTTCAACAGGCCTTCGTTCTTTTTGCAAATTGGTATGGGTTTCCCATAGCTGATATAGGAGAATAATAATTTTTGGTGGATCCTGGGCTTGATCAGTGATGTGATCCTTCTCCTGGTGATGGGCGAAAGCACTCCGGGGACCTTTGTCACAATAATGATATCAGCCCTTTTTGATGCTGACCTGAATTCACGCAGGGTCCCTGAAGGTATGAGATAGTCATTGACGAACAGCTTGTGAAAATCAGTAAGAAGAATTGAAAATCCGGGTTTTACATAGCGGTGCTGATACGCGTCATCAAGAAGCACAACATCCAGGTCGGGAAAATTCTTGAGCAGCTTCTTTATGCCTTTTCTTCTTCTTTCATGTACAGCTACCTCAATATCTTTAAACTTTGTTTTGTATTGCAATGGCTCATCACCGATCTCTTCAAAGGTAGATTTTTTATTTGCCAGCACATAGCCTTTCGTATTACGCTTGTATCCCCTGCTGAGTGTAGCTACTTTTCTATCCTTGCCCATGAGCCTGATCAGGTATTCAACCATGGGGGTTTTGCCGGTGCCTCCGTAAGAGAGGTTCCCGACTGAGATCACAGAAATAGGAAATGACTCAGAAGGCAGTATCTTCCAATCAAAAAGCTTCCCGCGGAAAGCCATAATCAGTCCGTATATACAAGCGAATGGGAATAAGATTACACGCAGGACATTCATCGTTGTATGATGCGAATTAAATAAAACTGCAAATGAAAATAACATTATCGATTGTTCAATTTGCAGTGTATCGCAACGTATTTTTACCAAATATAAACGAATAATAAGGATTTTGCAATTATTAAACCCTATTTTTCAGGATATCACTTATCGAAATACGAATATTTACCGATAAAGATGAAAATTAACGTATTTTTGATCATCAAGAGATATTCCTATGAAGATAAATGACCTTACTTCTTACCTTGAGACACTGGCTCCCATGAGTTTGCAGGAGTCATATGATAATTCAGGACTGCTGATCGGGGATGCCGGAGCAGGGATAAATAATGCACTGATCTGCCTCGATCTTACTATGGCAGTGCTCGATGAAGCTATCAGTGAGGGCTATGATTTGATTATTTCACACCATCCGCTGATCTTTTCAGGCTTGAAAAGACTCACGGGTAGGAGTGAAACTGAAAGAATCGTGATCAAGGCTATTAAACATGATATTGCTGTTTACGCAATTCATACCAACCTCGACAATGTTCACAGAGGGGTTAATGCCATGCTCTGCGAAAAGCTCGGGATCAAGGAGGCGGTGATCCTTCAGCCACTTTCAGGAAAATTGAACAAGCTGGTTACATTTTGCCCTCATGAGCATGTAGCGAAGGTCCGTGGAGCATTGTTCTCAGCCGGGGCCGGGCATATTGGCAACTACGATAATTGCAGTTTTAATTCGGACGGTTACGGCACTTTTCGGGCCGGGGAAGGAACTGATCCTTTCGTTGGGGAAGAAGGGAAGTTGCATACAGAGAATGAAACACGGATTGAAGTGATCTTTCCGGACCATCTCCATGGCGATCTGCTGAAAGCCCTTAAAGGGTCACATCCTTATGAGGAGGTGGCCTTTGATATTTATCCCCTGAAGAATAAGTATTTGCAGGCAGGGGCGGGAATGATTGGGTCGCTGGAAAAGCCCATGACTGAGCAAGACTTCATGGCGATGCTGAAAAAGACTCTTGGAACAGGAGTGATCAGGCATTCTGCCTTTTGCGATAGAAAAATAAGCAAGGTTGCCGTATGCGGAGGATCGGGTAGCTTTCTGATAAGAAATGCCATAGCAGCAGGTGCTGATATTTTTATTACCGGGGATGTGAAATACCATCAGTTTTTTGAGGCAGAAGGGAAAATGATCATCGCCGATGCAGGGCATTTTGAAACAGAACAGTTTACAAAAGAATTGATTTATAATATTCTTAATGAAAAATTTCCTACCTTTGCACTCCGAATTTCGCAAGTCAATACCAATGCGGTTCATTATTTGTAATTCATAAAATCCATTGAGCGGACATGGCAAAAACCACGAAGAAAGCACCTGCATCCACTGCAAAGAAAACTACAGCAGTTAAGAAAACTCCGGCCAAAAAGAAACCGGTAGCCAAAAAGGAAGCTGTAGCAAAAAAAACACCTGTAGCTAAGAAAGCACCTGT
>JAGLEK010000550.1 GCA_023145125.1 Bacteroidales bacterium
ACCGTCAACCGCCTACTGCTTACTGCCTACTGCTTACACGAACTCCTGCGTATCAACAATCGTACGTGCCAGTTCTTCCCCGTAATCTTCTGCTGCTTTCAGGTCTTCATCGCTCGGGGAGAACCTCACAAATAAACCATCCTTAAAATAGTTAAGCTTAAGGCCTCTGAGATTGGTTTCGATGATCTTCTTGCCTTCCCCGCTCCAGCCATATGAGCCAAAACCGCCTGCCAGTTTTTTCTTATCCCTGATAGGATTGATCACGGCAAAGAGCTTATAAATAGGTAAGAGTATGTTCTGGTTGATGGTAGGGCATCCCACTATGACAGCAGTACTTTTGGCCATGGCTGCATCCAGGTCTCCTATTGAGGTCGTCTCAATATCGCAGGTTTCTGCTATCATCCCTTCAACTTTCCTCACTCCGGCGGCGATGCTTTCTGCAATAACGCCTGTTTTATGATAAGCAGAAACATATGGGATGAATACCACGTTATCCTGAGGCTCAGCAAGGGCTTCCCTGGCATATTTCTCTGACAGATCAACCCATTTTCGCCAATCCTTGCGAAGTATCGGACCATGGCCGGTACAAATGGCTTTTATTTCAAGGGGGCGTATCTTTTCTATTGCCTTAAGCATAAACTTGCTGAATGGCTTCATGATCACATCAAAATAATACTTGTATGCATCACCGAAATCACCCACTTTATCGTCATACATGGCATCGTCGCAATAATGCGAACCAAAGGAATCGCAGCTAAACAACACCTTATCCTCTTCGAGATAAGTATATATTGTGTCGGGCCAGTGCAGGTTTGGAGCACTTATGAATTTAAGTGTCTTGTTGCCAAGGTCCAGACTATCACCATCCTTAACCACCAGGTGTTTAAACCCGGGCTCAAATATGTCGCTCAGGTACCTGATGGCACTTCCACTTCCCACCACAGTGGCATTTGGGGCCAGTTCAAGCATGCGCATCAGGTTTCCGGAATGATCGGGTTCCGTATGATTGAAGATGATATATTCGATCTCTGCCGGATCCGTCAGGCTCCTGATCTTCTCGATATAGGAATCCCAGAATTTCTCCTTTGTAGTTTCCACAATGGCCTTTTTTTCGGCATTGATAAAATAGGAGTTATAAGTAGTTCCGTACTCAGTCTCCATCACAACATCGAAAGTGACAATATCATAATCAAGGACACCAATCCAATGTACATCAGAAGTGATCTCCAGCACCTTATTATCTGTATTTTTTACCATGGGGCTTATTTTTCGATCAAAAATTATTAAAGTTCAAGTTTTGTCTGTCTGTCATCCTCCGGATCCTCTTCTGTTATTTTCTCAGGTTTTGTTTTTCCTTTGGGTTTCACAACGCCCTTCACCTTATCACCCTTTGCAGGCACCTTAGGCACATCGGTTTCATTCTCTTCCGATTCATTGGTTATCTCCTCCTCCGGATGCTCGTAGGGCAGAGGGTTCAGGAACTTAACATCTTTTATTACAAAGGTTGTCAACCGCTTTCCTCTTGCCTTATAGCCTTTGATCCCAATGAATTCGGCAGCTTCAAGCTTCAGCTTATCTATGGGTTTGCCATTTGCTTTTGTATCAAATACCACCTGCAGCACAGGAAGATAATCCAGGCTGTAAGCAAGCAGCTTTGAATCAGGATGATCGCCTATGAAACTCGTTTTCTTTTCATTTTCGTCAAAGTGGAACCTTTTCACATATACCGATCCCTTTCCCGCATCCCGGAACACTGCCGTCATCACCTTGCGGGAATCATACTTCTCAATGAGCATCATGTCCTCATCGAAATGGTTGCTAAGGTCAAATTTATAATGCCGGTAGCTTCCCGACTTACTGATCGTCAATATCTTATCATCACCCATGAAAGCGCCCAGCCAGATGCCCCTTTCCGCCACGTTCAGGCGTTTCACTGTGTCATCAAACCAGATATCCCTGGCACCAAGGGTTGACACGCCTTCTTCTTTCTTGACAATGTTTTTTACCGGCTTTCTGCTAAGGATATTCCCGTAGCTGCCCCTGCCCTTGATAGCGAGTGTGCTGAAATCAAACTCAAGGGAAGTGATCTTCAACTTCGGGTTTGGCCTCAGCACGATCCTGATCACTTCAGCTTCCCCATTAGGGTTGGCGGTGAAATAATGAATCTTTGTACCTGCTGTCCCTTTGGTAAGGGAATATTCCTTGTCGCGGGTGATCCCCATAACAGGAAACCTTTTCACCATATATTTGCCCTGCCTTCCATCCCTGTAAACCATGTTGTAAATGGTACGGTCGTCGCCCCGCTTAAAAACAGCAATATGCAACACATCTTTTCCTACGAAAGTCTTGACTGCCACCTTTGTAACAATACATGTGCCATCAGCCTTGAATATAATGATATCATCAATATCGGAGCAGTCGCATATGTACTCATGTTTCCTGAGTGCAGTACCGGCAAAGCCTTCTTCCCTGTCGAGATATAGTTTCTGGTTGGAAGCCACAACAGCTGTTGCCTCTATGGTATCAAAATTCCTGATCTCTGTCTTACGTTCCCTCCCTTTGCCAAATTTCTTCTTGATCTGCCTGAAATAGTTAATA
>JAGLEK010000551.1 GCA_023145125.1 Bacteroidales bacterium
TAAGTTGCCCGAATAATTCCATTAATCAATAGCTAAGCATGCTCATTCACTTTTTCAGGACAGCCACCAGGTATCTCATCAAGCGGAAAACATATTCCCTTATCAATGTAATTGGCCTTGCAATTGGCATTGCCAGTTTTATCCTGATCATGTTATATGTGATGGACGAACTGGGCTATGACCGTTACCACGAGCGTGCCGACGACATTTACCGAATTGCCCAGATCTATGATTTCGAAGGTGTAGGCGAGAATTCTGCAAGCCTGCCTTTTCCCCTTGCATTTACCCTGAAAAATGATTTTCCCGGCCTTGTTGAGAATATATGTCGTATATATAATTTTCAGGCCCCCCGCAGCCTTATTGAGTATGGCGAAATGAAATTCAATGAGCGCAGGTTCTTCTTTGCTGATTCCACATTTTTCGAGATATTTAACCATCGGTTCATTCAGGGTGACCCGGCCACAGCCCTGGATGAAATTAACTCGGTTGTAATCACAGAATCCATGGCCAGAAAGTATTTTGGGGACGAAGACCCCATGGGCATGATACTGAAGTTTGAAGAAGTGGCCCCTTTGAAAGTAAGCGGTGTCATTGCAGACGTTCCCACCCAATCACATTTTATTTTCGATTTCATGGGTTCCATGGCATCAGTGAAAGGGGCATATGGAGGCAGGCTGCCGAAAACCTGGGTATGGAATCCTTGCTGGACATACATGGTTTTAGCAAAGGGTGCAAAACCGGAAATGCTGGAAGAAAAGTTCCCTGCATTTATAGAAAAGTATTTCTATGACGCTGAAAAGGATAATGTGACTTTATACCTCCAGGCCTTGACCGACATACATCTTGAATCAAGAATAGATTATGAAATTGAGCAGAACAGCAACAGCTCATATATCTTCATCCTGTCTTCTATTGCTATCTTCCTGCTGTTGATTGCAGCAATCAATTTCATGAACCTTTCAACAGCCACTTCCGGAAACAGGGCCAGGGAGATAGGTATCAAAAAAGCCATTGGAGTTTCAAAGCACCGGCTTATCACCCAATTTCTGGGCGAGTCGCTGATCCTCACATATATCTCGCTACTGCTTGCAATCATTGTAGTGGAATTGACCATTCCGGCATTCAATACTTTCACAGGAAAAGATTTCGAACTTGCTATCCTGCTTCGGCCGGAATACGTTATCTCATTGTTGATACTGGGACTGATAGTTGGTATATTTTCCGGTATCTACCCTGCTTTTTATCTCTCTTCTTTCAACCCGTTGAATGTGCTGAATGGAGCCCATGGCCTTTCACGAAACAGCGGATTAGCACGCAAAATTCTTGTTGTGATCCAGTTTGTCATTTCCATCAACCTGATTATTGGCACCATGGTGATCTTTAATCAGCTGAACTACCTGAAAGATGCCAAGCTGGGATTCAACAAGGAAAATATCATGGTGGTGCCGGTAAACAGAACACCCATAGTACGGAGTTATGATGCTTTTAGCAAAGAACTGATGCAGGATTCGCGCATCTTCAATGTTACGGCCATGGATGATATCTTTGGTGCAGCGCACAACACACATGAGTTCAGGCCGGAAGGTTTACCGGAAGATCAATGGCAGTTTTATCCTGCTATGGTGGTAATGTGGAATTTTGTTGAAACCTTTGACATCGAAATTGTAGCCGGAAGGGATTATAGCGAAACCAATAAGTCGGATCCTGCCAAAGGCATTCTGATCAATGAGGCTATGGTCAGGCATATGGGATGGGAAAGCAATGAAGCTGCAATCGGAAAAAAATTCAAGTCCCTCAGCGGGGAAGAAAGAGTAATGGGAGTGATCAATGATTTTCATGCTACCTCCCTGCATGAAGCAAGCGGGCCCTTCGTGCTGAATATGAAAGAGAATCCCGGAGAGATAGCATGGTTCCTGAAATATGTAGCCATTAAATACCAGGCAGGGAAAGAACAAGAGGTCATCAGTCATGTAAACAAGGTCTGGATGAACTATGCTCCCTCACGTCCATTTGAATACACTTTCCTTGAGCAGGAACTAAAAAAATTGTATGCTGATGAAGATAATCTTAGTTTCCTTTCGCTGATCTTTACTCTCCTGATACTTTTTATTGCAGGCCTGGGAATATTCGGGTTGGTGTCATTTATGGCTGAAAAGCGGACAAAGGAAATTGGCATCAGGAAAGTATTGGGTGCCGGGACAATGCATATCGTTAAGCTTCTCTCGATAGAGTTCTTCTGGCTAATATGTATTGCCAGTGTTTTGGCCTGGGCAGTGTCATGGTTGGTTATTTCTGACTGGCTTAATCATTTTGCCTACAGCACATCTTTAAATTGGGTGATGTTCCTGTGTGCTGCCATGATTGCCATGGCCGTTGCATTGACCATTACTACGATAAAAGCCTGGTTTACATCCAAAACCGACCCGGTCGACACTCTCAAATATGAATAATAAATGTAAAAAAGAACACACATATCGTCTTAACATATATAATAAACCAAATAATACAGCAATGATTAAAACAGAAAAATTAAGCAAGATATTCAGGACTGATGAGATTGAAACCACAGCTCTGGATGAAGTAAGTTTCGAGGTTAAGCAAGGTGAATTTGTAGCCATCATGGGGCCTTCCGGATGCGGGAAATCAACCTTACTTAACATTCTCGGCCTCCTGGATAATCCCAGCGAAGGCAGCTACACCTTTAACGAAAAAGAAGTTGCTACTCTCAACGAACGCCAGCGTGCCAGGCTCAGAAAAAATAATATCGGATTCGTATTTCAGAGCTTTAACCTTATCGATGAGTTGAATGTTCGGGAAAATGTTGAGCTTCCACTGATATATCTCGGTATGCCGGCATCACAACGCAAAAAACGTGTTGAAGAGGTATTGGAAAAGATGCAGATACTCCATCGCAAGAAACATTTTCCTATGCAGTTATCTGGCGGACAACAACAGCGTGTTGCGGTAGCCCGTGCAGTGGTTGCAAACCCTAACCTGATCCTGGCGGATGAGCCTACAGGAAACCTTGATTCGGCAAATGGTGAAGAAGTGATGAACCTGCTGGAAACACTTAATGGTGAAGGAACCACTATAATTATAGTTACACACTCTCAGCGTGATGCTGAATATGCACAGCGTATCGTAAGGCTCTTCGACGGACAGATCATTGCTGAGAATATCAAGTAACCCCAACCCAAAAAGCCACCCAACCATGATCAGAAATTATATTACAAGTGCATTCAGGAATATAATAAAGAACAAGTTTTATTCCTTCCTGAATATCCTTGGGCTGTCGGTAGGGCTGACGGCATTCATCTTTTTGTTTTTACACATCAGTGATGAAATGTCATATGATGCATACCACGAGAATGCTCCAAGGATTCACCGTATTGAGTCAAACTTCACAATTGCAGGCAAAAATGAGATGTTTGCAATCGTGCCTGTACCAATGGGGCCGGCATTGCAACTGGAATTTCCGGAAGT
>JAGLEK010000552.1 GCA_023145125.1 Bacteroidales bacterium
AGCTTTTTATGCTTGTTTCCGATCTTACTTATTTTTATACCAATATCCCCTTGAAGCTTATGGTGTGGGGAGGCCTTGTGATGTCGTTTATCTTTTTTCTATTCGGTATCAGGTTTATCCTTCAGAAGTGGCTGTTTAATGTAACCGTGCCGGGTTATACCTCCACCATTGTGACTATCCTCTTTAGTACTGGAATCATCGTTTTCAGTCTTGGGATAATTGGGGGCTACCTTAGCAGAATCTACATGGTACAAAGTAAGAAACCGCCTTTTACAATCAAGAAAGTATTGTAGATTATTGTCTTACGGGCTTTAGCTTTCCAGCCATATCCCCATTATCTAATCCTGGCTTTTGCTTCATATGCTTGTCCAGTTCGCGAAGTTTTTTCTTATCGAATATGCTCAGGTAGAACCGGCCTATTACCAGTGGGGCTTTGCTTAGGATAGCCATGCGTAGCCTGTACGGAAAACTATCGATGATCATGGTAACAAAATAGAGCAGGCCGGCGAAGCATTTACCGGGGATACTGCGCAGATGTGCAGCCACACCCGGTTTTGGATAGGTCTTTTGATGGCCGGTGAGCTCAGCATATTTACCTGCACAAGCATCTGCAACTCTTAATTCTGAATTTGTCAACTCCTTCTTCCAAAGACCGATCCGGCTTGTGCTGATCTTTTTTAGCAGGCTGGAATGATATTTTAAGATGAGGTCGGTAGGATAAATTTTCAGGACTTCCTCACTCTTCTTATAGAAATCGAAAGGCTTATCACTTAAGGGGATCCCAATGAACTTACACAATTCACTAAATTCTTCCTCCGGGTTGGTTACAAGGTCTTCATATTTGATCTCCAGGTGTGTATCAGGATGTTTTTCTGACACCTTCCTGAATTTCCTCACGAAATACTTCCATTTGCTTACGGTAATAGAAATAAAGGGCAGTTCAAAATCGACATTTCGTATAGATACGAAGTTATCGCGGTAGTCGCGAACAATATGGATGAATTTCGCTTCAGGGAATATCTTCAACAGCCTGGATGTATAAATGGTATACCCGGGATTCTTATCACCGAGCGCTAACAGCATCCCATGCTTGAATATGGAGCGGTATTCATGATAAACCACTTTGCAGATAGTGCCATATGAATTTTTCCCTACGCAGTTCATCAGGCTTCGATAGAGCCTTTGGCGATCCATGGGCCAAAGGTCGAATCGCCACTGTGATTGCAGGTCATGATGAAATCCTTCTAATTTTTCTTTTGACCAATATTTAAGCTTACCATATTTGGGATAAAGATTTACAATAAGTTGGCATTCGGGGGGCACCACCACATTAGGATGAGCATCAAATAAGGTTCTGAGCAGTGTAGTGCCGGACCGTGGCCTTCCAACAACAAAGAAGATTGGAATATCCTTCAACTGCCGGGCATCGAGGTGACGTTCCTTTTGTCCGATAAGGATCTCTTTTTTATCCAGTTCAGTGTAATATGCTTTCATCCGGAAGCAAAAATAATAATTATAGGGTTGCCAACCCTATTAAGGTTGGCAACCCTTTATTTAATTCCTCAGCCCTTTTATCATCTGCCTGACCTGGCTAAAATCACTTTTCCTGACAAGCAGAATATCTTTAACCGGCACTTTCAATATGCGGGAATAAACGATCAGGTAGCCGATCGAGCCCACCGTATAGCTGGCATTGGTAGCCATGGCAGCGCCTTCTCCGCCATAAAGCGGGATCCACCACAGGTTTAAAAGGATATTAACAACAAGGGCAGGCAGAAAAACATACAGGGTGACCTCCGGCCTTCCCAGGCCTGCGAGGTGGCCGCTCAGGATGCGGAACATCACCACCATGACGATGCCCGGAAGTATCAATTGAATGATGCGGATACTGCCAAAATATTCTTCTCCAAAAATGAGTGGAACGAGATAAGGTACCAGGAAATAGATCACCACCGCTGCGACAATGGAGAACAAAAATGATAACCTTAATAGCACACCTGTTGTAGCGGTCATCGCTGATCGGTCTTCGGTATTGGCTGTACGGCTGAATACCACTATGCCGACAGCCAGGGGTAACTGCCAGAGTTGCTCTGCCACTGAGGCCCCGATGGAATATATGCCCACCTCCGTGGCATCCCTGAGCTTTTCGATCAGCAGGATGTCGATGCGATAATTTAACTGGAGGATAAAAAAGGACACAGAAAACAGTATTCCCAGTCTTAACAGGCTTTTAATGATGTCATAATGAAATTTTATCCTGATCCTGAATGAACGCATTAATATAACAATGCCGTAAATGGCCACGATTGTTCCTGATACCAGGAAAGCAATGACGGCCCCGATGATCTCCATACCCAGAACCCATACCAGGATAATTATCAAGCCGAGGTTTATGGCATTGGTGATCCAGTTCAGTTGATTGGCCTTGTTTATTTCATCATTGCCCAGGAAGATCCCGCCGAAATAAATGATTGCAAGCCTGCCCGGTATCACCATCATGACCAGCCCGATCATCAGGAGGGTGAAAGAGGGTTCATCATAGATCCAATAGGCTGCTACAGAAAGGAGTATGCCAAGCAATGAAGCCAGGATCAGCAGTACGATTACTGTCGATACCAGCTCGTCTTTGTTAAATTTGTTCTTTCCAACATGGAAAATGGCTGATCCCCGGATGCCCAGATGGGTAAGGCTTACAACGATTATGGGAATAATGAGAAGGGCAGTGAATATCCCGTATTTGTCCGGGCCCAGAACACGTGCCAGCACAATGCTTGCCAGAAGACCTGCAATGATAGAAAACACATTGCTGTTAAACACCCCAATAACATCGCGTGCAAACCTTCTCTTCGCCATAAGCTTACTTCATCAATCTTATTCTTATTCCTTATTCCTCTGCTCGTTATTCGTTATGCTGAAGGCTTCTCAGCAGCACATTCGGATCCAAAGGCACTTTCCGGTCCCCGAAACAAATGTTGTGCCTTTCCACATTGGAGAGATAGGCCCAAACAGCTGCTTTAGGGCTATGGGTAGCCTTAAGGGTGC
>JAGLEK010000553.1 GCA_023145125.1 Bacteroidales bacterium
TGCGGGAACTGAAGCCGGAATATTCGTATCTGATAATCAAGGGGAAAACTGGCTTGAATCAAACGAAGGATTAACCATATCTAAAATCAACTGTTTGCTCAATACTGATGATGGGATTTATGCTGGCACTGATGATCAGGGTGTGTTTATTTCATCCGATAATGGGGATAACTGGAGTGTTGTGAATAGCGGCCTCACAAACCTCTCCATTAAAGCGATAGTAAAAAAGGGCGACAGCTTGTTTATTGGAACCGATGGGGCTGGTGTTTTTTACTCTGATAATGAAGGAGAAACCTGGACACAAAATAATACTGGGCTTTCAAGTTGGTTTATCAATCACTTGGCAGTCAAAGATTCCAAATTATTTGTGAGTACCAATTTAAATTTTTGCATTTCAGAGAATAATGGCTTAAGCTGGTCGGTTTTATCTACACCATTTGAGCATAAAGTTTTATGTTCGGTTAATTATCAAGAGTATATGTTTGTTGGAACGGATGGTGACGGAGTTGCTTATACAACTGACGAAGGCAATACCTGGACAGACTGGAGTGAAGGATTGGAAAACAAAAACATGTATACAATAGAAATATTTGGAGATTATGTTTGGTCGCCTAGTTGTTGTGGATTTGGATTGTTTAAACGATTATTACCTGAAATAACATCTATTGAATATTTGACATCCAAAAGTGAAATTCAGATTTATCCAAACCCTGCTCGTGACATAATAAATATCAATTCAGAGCAATCAATCCAATCATTTTTAGTATATAACCAAAATGGTCATTTAGTTTTGGCAGAGAATGATAAGAAAGGCCAGATAAATGTATCACAATTAATTGCAGGTATATACATTTGCATGATTAAAACGGAAGAAGGTCTTTACTTACGGCGATTAATCATTAATTAAGTCGAATAGGATTTGTTTAAAATTAGGGGTCGCCAACAATAGCGACCTTTTTTTTATTCAACAACAATTATTAACCCGCATCATTTCAATATCTTATTTCACTAAGGCCAGCAGAATGAAATTGCCATCCCGCAAAGTTCGCCGCAGGCGGATGAGCGGGATCCCACAGCTTCCTGCAGTCAAACAGTAAAATGCACCTTCCATCCCAATTGCAGAAAGCCGGAAGAATTGTCTGCTGGCAAGCAGCGTAACGCATGCAGGATGAGTCTGTGAGTTTGTAGCATCATGATAGGGATCCCTCCTCACTTTGTCGGTGGGATGACAATCTCAGTTCCATAACCTCATCAGGGAAATTCTGCGCCAATCCCCGCCCAACACCCAAAACTCAAAACCTTGTCCCCTGAAGCCTTGGCGAAAGGGGATCAAAACTCAAAATTATTTTATGATTCTCTGCAAAACAATCCCCCCAACAATAAGCACCAATCCACCAATGGTATAAAGATAAATCGTTTCGCCCACAGTTAGGGATACAAACATCAACGACAGAAAAGGAGAAATATATACCAGGTTGCTCACCTTGGCAGTTGTAGATGAAAGTTGCAATGCTTTAAGCCATAAGACATAGGTCAGTCCCATTTCGAAAAGGCCGACATATAGGCTACCGCCCATTCCTTCAAGAGTAAAAACTACCTCTTCTTTGATCACGATCACATATATGAGTATATAGGCGAAGCCGAAAATGAAATTTATCAATAGCTTGGCTGCTTCTTCCCGCTTGTCTTTCATGTTCATCAGCCAGAAGGAAGCCCAGAAGACCGAGCTGATGAGGGCGAAAAAGATACCCCTCGGGCTGGAAAGTTCAATACCGCCGAATGAGCCTTTCATAATGATGATCAGTAAACCTGCAAAGCTGACGAGAAGTGCAAGGATGCTGTATATTCCTATCCTTTGTTTTAATACCGGTATGGACAAGAGTACAAGTGTCACAGGCCAGACATAGTTCAGGGCAACGGCTTCCTGAGCAAGGAGCAGGTCATAGGCCTCGAAAAGGATGATGTAATATGCAAAAGGGTTGAGCAGTCCCATAATGGCTGAGTTGAGCCACTCACGCCTGCTGATCCTGAAGGAGCCCGCAAGTTTTCCTTCAACGGCTTTCCATCCGAATAGAAAAAGCATGGAAAAGAAGGCCGCAAAAAGCAGGAGCTGGGAAGCGGATATGTGATCAAGCGTTATCTTAAATGCAGAGCCGGCTGTCGACCAGAGAAGGATCGCAGCGAGTGCGAGGATATGTGCTTTTTGTTGGCGACTGATCATTTTGGGATGGCCCAGGCCGGGAATTCGTTCATATTAATACCAAAAATAGCTGTAGCCAGGTAATAGGTTGCCAGCGTGATAATCAAGGATCCTGCAATATTCAGGAGCAAGCCGGTTTTTGCCATGTCTATCATCCTGATCCTGTTGGTGCCAAAAATGATGGCATTAGGCGGCGTGGCAACGGGAAGCATGAAAGCCATCGAAGCTGACAGTGTTGCCGGGAGCATGAACAGCAGGGGATTGACATTCCCTGACATTGCGATCCCTGCCAGCACAGGGAGTAGCATCTCCGTTGTTGCGGTGTTGCTTGTGAGTTCTGTGAGGAAGGTCATCATAAGGCAGATAGCGAGGATCACAACAATGGGATGGGCAGTGGAGATAAAGCTCAGCTGCTCACCAAACCACATCGACAAGCCTGAATCTTTAAAGCCACTGGCCAGGGCAAAGCCACCCCCGAACAGCAACACTATATTCCAGGGAAGGCCTCTTGCAGTCTTCCATTCCATCAGGCGTCCCCGGTCTTTGCCTTTTGCAGGGATGATGAAAAGGATGATGGCATAAAAAATTGCAACCGTTCCGTCATTGATATATTCCGGGTTTTTGAACAGGTCTGCCCAGCCCGGAATATTGATGCTTCCGAAGTCAAGCCCGGACCTGGTAAGCCAGGTGAGTGCAAGCAGGACAAAAATTACCAGGACCACCTTCTCTTCATAGGTGGTTTTTCCAAGTGCCCGGTATTGTTCCCTGAATGTGTCGTGGCTCAGCCTGGGCCACGCTTTCCGGCGGGGGCCGAAGATGAAATACAGGTATCCCCAGACAAAGAAAAAGAAAACCACGCTGATAGGCAGGGCAAACAGGAACCATTGGGTGAAAGTGATCTCAGGGGCATCGGCAAAATAGATGTTGAATATCCTCACAAACGAGAGGTTTGGCGGTGTCCCGACCAGTGTAGCAATACCCCCGATTGAAGCACTGTAGGCGATGCCAAGCAAAAGGCCGGT
>JAGLEK010000554.1 GCA_023145125.1 Bacteroidales bacterium
ATCCAGTAACCAGTATCTAGTATCCAGTATCTAGAATCCAGCATCCAGCACATCAACCACTTCACTCAACATCATCGCCGTAGCTCCCCAGATAATATGGCCCTGGATATAGAAGCAGGGTACGTCGATAATATTGAATTCCTTGTGTGAGATACCCTTTATCTGCCTGTTGGCAGGATCCATTAATTCATCCAATGAAACAGTCAGTATCTCTGATACTTCCGACGGGTCAGGAATAAGATCAGGCCTCTGTGAGGTCCATCCTATCACCGGCTTTACAATGAAATTGCTTGGCGGGATATAAACAGGGCTTATCTCCCCGAGGACCTCAACATCATCTATGCGAATATTTGTTTCTTCTTCAGCTTCCCTCAGGGCAGTATGGAACAGGTCGCTGTCATCGTTTTCATGCCTGCCCCCGGGAAAAGATATCTGCCCGCTGTGCACACCGTCATATTCATTCCGCCTGATCAGCACCAGACGGATACCTCCATGCACCTCAGGATAAAAACATATCAGGACAGCAGCCTTACGTGCATCCCCATTCCCATGACGATTCCCGATCTCCTCACGCCTTACTGCAGGCACCATCTTCATCTGTGATGGTAAGCCCGGCAGTTCATCCTTAAGCCGCTTTCTTAATATTTCTTTGAAATTTCTTCTTTCTGACTTCATTGCTCTGCAAAATTAAAAAAACTCCGGCTAATTCAAGCACCCAAAGTACTCCAAGTACTCCAAGTATTTCAAGTACTTTATGTGCTTTATTCATTTTTTTCATATCTTTATGCGTCAATTTTCACACATCATGGTAAAAGAAAAGTCATATTCATCCGGAGATACCGATGAATTACTGAGTGAGGATAAATTGCTGGTCTTGTTCAATGATGATCACAATACTTTCGATCATGTTATCGATACCCTTATCGATCTGTGTAAACATGATCTGGTACAGGCAGAGCAATGTGCCCTGATCACTCACTTTAAGGGCAAATGCAGTGTGAAAAACGGCAGCTTTGAGGATTTGAAGCCCATTCATGAAGAGATGGGGCGCAGGGATCTCACCGTTGAAATTCAATGATTGTATAATTAAACGTACCAAAGATGTTCTGGCTGGTAGTTGTAACCCTGATAATAATAGGAATGGCATTTCTCTTACTGGAGATACTGGTGATACCGGGTACGGGAGTGGCAGGCATTATTGGTTTTATCCTTCTTGGTATCGGTGTATGGCAGGCATATGTTTATTATGACGCTTCTACCGGACATTGGGTGCTTGCAGGTACGATCG
>JAGLEK010000555.1 GCA_023145125.1 Bacteroidales bacterium
CTTTTTACTTCGGCATCTGCCATTTTTTTGAATTGCTGAAAAGACCCTTTGTCAAGGGGCCTGAGCAGGTGGCCGCCTATGATCACCCTGAGTGCTTCATGAATAACGATCCCCATAGTTCTGGCATCGATAGTTTCCTCAATATCATCGCTTTCCTCCACCCTGATAAGCCGGCTAAGATAGAATTGAAGGGGGCAGTTGATATAAATATTTAGTGAGCTGGGATGAAATCCTTTCTTTGCCTCTTTCCGTAGCAGGCGGAGCACGCTTTCATCTTTATTTATGACGATGGCTGTATCCCTGATTCCCGGTTGCGGAGGCATCGAGAGCAGCTTCTCCGTAATGTGGATGCCCGGGTTATACTGAGGGCCCTCATGCTGCAGCTGGGTTATGAACCGGCTTTTTTCTCCGCCGCCCAATGGTCCGCCCTCTGTATTGTATAAGAGGTAAACATCCCCGGCCCTTTGAAGGAGACGGTAAAAATGATAGGCAAAAACGGTGTTGTTGTGCCTGTAAGTAGGCAAGCCAAATTCTTGCTTCATATCGTAAGGGATGAAGGAATTTGGCATTTTGGCTGCCGGTAAAATGCCTTCATTTGCGGAGAGCATGATCACGGTGTCAAAATCGAGGGTGCGGGTTTCGAGCATTCCCATGATCTGAAGGCCTTGCAATGGCTCCCCCCGGAAAGCAATTCGCTCCTGTCCGGCCAGCTGGCGAAAGATCATCTGAAGCGTTCTTAAGGTATCAATGCTTTTGTATGTTTGAACAAGTTCCTGCAAACGTTGCAGCAAATTGCTGAAACGAAAGAGGTATTCCAGCTCTACTCCCAGGTCATGGCTGCCATCCTTACGAAGATCGATAAACTTTTGACGAAAAGTTGTAAGCAATCCTGAAAGTGAAGCCAATACATTCAATGGGCCGGGATCGGAGGGGAATAAGCTGCTGATAGCTGGATCCGGGATATAAACTTTCAATATTTCAACTATATCCGTGGCAGGGAAGAATATCCTGTTGCTCTTTCTGATCATATCATCCAGGCTGCCGGAAGGTTTTTCGCTGATGTCAGCTGAAAGCATTCCGAACCATGGGTGCTTAACAAGATCAAGCAGGTCTTTGCTGTAATATGCCCTTTGCCTGCCTTCCCTCATCTGTGAGAAGCGCTCAGCATTATGGTGCATGCTCAAAACAGCGTCGAGCAATGAAAAAAGCGGTGTATTTTTAAGGGCAAGGCCCATGGTAACATTAAATTTCCCGGCCTCTTCAGGAACGCTATTCAGCATTGGTAAAAGCAGGCTTTCATCAGGCAGTACCAGGGCTGTATTGTCGAGAGATCCTTTTTCTTTCAGATGCTTAAGTAATAGCTCACCGGCATATTTAAGCTGTCCGGTATTTTTTGGAACACCGATTATATTAATCTCCTTTTGCTGCGCGTAATTATCTTCTTTCCACAAAGGCTCTGTATCACCAAAATCTTT
>JAGLEK010000556.1 GCA_023145125.1 Bacteroidales bacterium
AAACCGATTATAACTTAGTTTGCGGAGAAAAGAGGGAGATGGTAGGGTGGGGCTATGATTTATAACAAATTGTATGAATAGTGGCAGATTGCGTGCAGGATAATACAAAACAAGCTCCACTAAAATCAATCATTCCCCATAAACTCCAATTTTTATAACGGTTCCATCAACACAGCGTTCAGGCTTGGTCTTACCGACTACCATAACGCTTAATTATTAGCTGCACTTGTTAGTTAGATTGATTTATCCAAACTTTATACCATTCATTTTTAATTTCTTTTATTACACTATAGATTGAGCCTGCCCAATAGTTTCTCAATCCAAACCCCTTTGGTTTCCCTCTAAGTCTTTCATGAAATAATATTTCCTTTGTTTTCATGTCAATAGCAACAAAATGATAATACGCTTCTTTCATGCTTTTGTTTAAACTCTCAGCTAAGAAGAGTATACCAATTCCACTCTTCTCTTTTGTATCATATAATGACACAAAGGTTTCTATATCTTTTTTCGAATAGTTCGGGGTATTGTAAGATTCCATATCTTTATTAGGAGTAGAAGAATTGATTTTAGTTACCATTTCTATGTCGTAGATAATGCTATCATTTCTAAGCATCCCTTTTATATCATATTTGTCAGGTTCTACTAGAATGAGCCTATTCCATGCGGGAAAATAATTATCTCTTATTTGAGCATTATCTTTTTCGCCAGCTCCATAGAATTGAGAAAAATCTCCAATCAATTTAACATGAGAAAAATCTACTCCTAGCCAACTGATCTTAACATTACTTGGGCTAAATAAATCCTTCGCTGTTTGTGAATCTGCAATTACTGCGATAAATAATAATAATACTGTGATAAACTGTTTCTTCATTTTTATTTTTTAGAATTTATTTCTTGATTGTGAATTGTAAACAAAAGTTGGTAAAACAAGATGTAGTAATTCAGCAATTGCAGCCAACTCGTTTATACCTTAAAACTTCTTTATGTTTAACATCCTCTGACGGAAGTAAAGGTAAAAAATTCGCTTTTTTTTATTGTTTTTATATTTTTCAAATGTCATCAAAAGGCATAATCACACCCATGTGTGGTGCATCTTCGTAAATCGTTAAATCGCTCAATCGCTCAATCTTATACATCGCATCAATCCCAATTCAACTAGTTCAACCTGTATCAAGTGCCTAAAGTGAGCTAAAGTTTGGTGTTGTCCAGTAGCCATATAACCGTTTAGCCATTTAACTATTCAACCAATTCAACTAAACTGAAAGTTTTTCCCCTTCCGATTTCGCAATAATCACCGCCCCGCAACTATCACTCCATACATTGGTACAGGTGCGGAACATGTCGATGATACGATCCACTGCCAGTATCAGCCCTACTCCTTCCAGGGGCAGCCCGACGGCAGTAAGGATCACGGTGATCATTACCAGTCCCGCCATAGGTATTGCGGCAGCACCGATGGATGCCAGTAAAGCAGTTAACACAATAACCCCTTGTTGTATCAAGCTCAGCTCTACACCATAAGCCTGTGCAATGAATATGGCTGCAACACATTCATAAAGTGCCGTGCCGTCCATATTTATTGTCGCCCCGAGGGGAAGCGTAAAGCTTGATATCTTATTTGATACACCGGAGTTTTTCTCAACAGCAGTTATGGTTAGCGGTAGAGTTGCTCCGGAGGAAGAAGTTGAAAATGCCGTAAGCAAGGGTGTCGACATATTCTTCATATGCCTGAAAGGCTTTGCCCTGCCAATAAACTTTACGATCAATGGCAGGGTAATAAAGAAATGAATGGACAGTGCCAGGATCACCGTGCCCATATAAAGGCCCATTCGCGATACCAGGCCCATGAGGTCGTCCTGCTCAGCAACCACTTTAGCAACAATGCCAAATATCCCCAGCGGGGTGAAACGTATCACAAACATGGTGATCTTCATCATCACCTCGAAAATGGCATTAAAGGCTTTTTTGAGCACCTCCCTGTTCTCTTCGCGGGCCCTGGTCACAAAGAAACCAAACAAAATAGCAAAGAAAATAATGGCCAGCATATCATTATCATTGAATGCCTGGAAAATATTCTGGGGGACCATTTCGATGAGGGTATCACCAAGAGAGCGCTGGTTCTCAACCAGGCCCTCCACTTTACCACTGAAATTCAGGTCGGCACCAACACCGGGACGAATAATATTCACAAGTATCTGTCCTGTGATGATGGCCAGCAAGCTGGTTGAGACATAATATCCAATGGTTTTCAATCCAAGCCGGCCAAGGCTCGAACCGCTGCCGATGTTTGCAATTCCGGAGATCAAAGAGCTCAGGATCAATGGGATGATCAGCATCTTCAATGCCCGCAAGAACACATCTCCCATCCAGGAAACATAGCCTATTGCCTGTTCATCAGCGTATATGCCATACACAATGGCCAAAATGAGTGCTATTAGGATCTGCCAGTGAAGCGCAATTTTCTTCATATTTCCTGAATAAGGCATAAAAGTAAGGATTTTTTGACATGGGGACCTCACAGGTTCCGGAACCTGTGAGGTCAGGTCAGCATAAAATATGTACTTTTACATTATTATTACAAACCTCATAAAGATGAAACATCTGTTTACTTCTTTTCTGCTGGTATCAGCATTGTCGCTCACTGCATTTACTCAGCATACCAATATCCTTATTGATGATATAGGCAGCTTTATGCAGCCGGAAGAGCCAACCATTATCGTGAATCCCAAAAATACTGACCATATGGTTGGCGGTTCTAATATCGATAATATGTACTACTCAACCGATGGTGGTTATACCTGGAACCATGATACATTGAGCTCAACATACGGTGTATGGGGTGACCCGGTGGTTATTGTAGATACTGCAGGAGCATATTATTTCTTTCATCTTTCCAATCCACAGGCGGGAAACTGGATCGACCGTATCGTCTGCCAGAAGAAAGATACCATTGGCGGAGCGTGGAACAACGGCAGCTATATGGGCCTGAACGGGGAAAAGGAGCAGGATAAGGAATGGGCGGTCGTAGACGTTACGAACAACAACATTTATGTATCGTGGACACAATTCGATAGTTATGGCAGCTCTAACCCTGATTATAAGAGCAACATACATTTTTCACGCTCCTACGACGGGGGTGCCACCTGGAGCGATGCATTACGCATCAACGAGGTGTCGGGTGATTGTGTCGACGACGACAATACCGTGGAAGGAGCTGTTCCTGCTGTGGGGCCCGGTGGTGAAATTTATATTACCTGGGCAGGCCCCGAAGGGCTGGTTTTCGATCGTTCCCTTGACCAGGGCACTACCTGGCTTGAAGAAGATATTTTTATTGGCCTTTTTCCCGGTGGCTGGGCTTATGATATTCCGGGGATCAGCCGTTGTAACGGCATGCCGATAACCAAATGCGACCTGAGCGGCGGGACTCATCACGGTACGATATATGTTAACTGGTCAGACCAGCGCAATGGTACCGACGACACAGATGTCTGGCTGACCAAATCCACAGATGGCGGCAATACCTGGAGCGAAGCAACACGCGTTAATGACGATCCTCCGGGCCGACAGCAATTTTTCACCTGGATGGATGTTGACCAGGTAACGGGCTACCTCTACTTTGTTTTTTACGACCGCCGTAATTATGACAACAACAATACGGATGTATACATGGCTGTTTCCCGCGACGGTGGAGAGAGTTTTATCAATTTCAGGGTTAGCGAATCCCCGTTTTTACCCTTTTCTTCAACCTTTTTCGGAGATTATACCAATGTATCGGTTTACGACAATGTTGTAAGGCCGATCTGGGCCCGCATGGAAGGGTCTGACCTTAGTGTCTGGACTGCCATCATTGATCCGTTCATTGTTGGGATAGATGAAGAGATCCCCTCACTGCTCAGCCTGGAGCAAAACTATCCAAATCCTTTTAAGGAAAGCACGGTGATCTCTTTTAAGCTTATTGAACCCACAGAGATCAGTCTCAGGGTGTACGATGTTTATGGCAGGGAAGTTGCCGCTATACTTGATCATGAATATACAAGAGCCGGCAAGCATACCAGGGTGTTTGACCCGGAAGCCCATGATCTTTCACCGGGGATGTATTATTTTTCCCTCGATAGCGGCCGTGACATAATGAAAAAGAAAATGATTTTAGTTAAATGATAATCCTTATCAGGCAGCCCGGATTTTTTTATAATATTGCATACGAAATACAACAGATACGATGAACAAAGAATTCAAGGAGATCATTGCCCGGATCAGGGCCTATCCCTTTCCGGATGGCATCGGTGACATGACCATTGAAAAACTGTCAGAAAAAACCAATATCCCCGCTGAGTTGATCTATAAATATGTTCAGGATGAAAAAGAACTGATCAGGCATATCCTGAAATTTGAACGCGAGAGTTTCAAGGTGATTTTTGATGTACACAACTTTGAGGGAGTAAATGCAATCGATATTTTACTCACCGTTAGTAAAGAAATAGCAGGTAAATTCATGAATGTAAGCCCGGGCATCACCTTCGACATTAAAACGAAATACCCCGATGTTTACCAACGGCATTTTAAATCCCGCATGGATTTTATTTTCGGTAAGATCAAGATAAACCTGCATAAAGGCATTTCCCAGGGCATATACCGTGACGACCTCAGCATTGAATTAGTTGCCCGATTGTACCTCAGCCGGCTTATCGACCTGCACAATCCTGATTTCTTTCCACCGGAAGAATTCAATTTTGAAACGCTTTTTGATGCTATGTTCGAAAGCCATATCAGGAGCATTGCCAACGAAGACGGGCTTAAATACTGGGAAAAGAAAAAGAAGATCTTCAAAAAGGAATTAAAGAAGGTAGATTTACAATAAAAACGCTCACCCGGGCGTAATACAGTTTATCCCTACGGATAAAAAACAAGTCGACGTAATGAAAAAAGTTTTTTATGCATTCCCGGCCCTGGTTTGCTTGCTGGGGTTTATAAGCCTGAATCTTTCCGCACAAACTGAATACCGTTTTACACTAAAAGAGGCATTAGAATTCGGATATGAGAACAATTATGATATCCTGTCCGCTTACAAAGACATTGAGGCCGCTGAGCTGCAGGTAAAGGAATATATGGCCATTGGGTTTCCGCAGGTCAATGCTGCAATAAACTATACCGATTATATTGCCCTTCCCACCATGATCATCCCCCCGGGAACCTTTGGCCCGGACGATCCCGGAGGAGAGGTGCAGTTCGGAACAAAATATAATGCCGCGGCTGAAGCTACAGCCTCACAGCTGATCTTCGACGGAAGATACATTGTCGGGGTGCAGGCTTCCAAGCGTTTTCTGGAAAAATCAAAACAACAGTTCATCAAGAATAAGCTTGACATGTATGTGGCTGTATCCGCATCATATTACAGGGTACTTGTGGCTGAAGACACCAAAAGGATCCTTGACAGCACCATGCAATATATGGAGAATATACTCTATGAGACCAGGATCACCTATGAGGCCGGATTTGCTGAAGAAACGGATGTAGATCAGCTGGAACTTATCGTCTCCGACCTGGAGGCAAATATCATTCTCTCTGAAACACAGGTTGTGATCGCTTATGCATACCTTAAGTTTTTGTGTGGAATTAAGATCGGGGATTTTATTACCGTTACTGACGAGCTCGACGACCTTCTGGCGCAGATTAATTATACAGCCTTGCTCGAAGATCCTTTTAATTACGAAAATAATATCGATTATCGTTTATTAATGACCCAGCAACTGATCGCCGAGCTTCAGCTTAAACTCGAAAAATCTGAGTACATGCCTTCTCTTTCGGCCTTTATCAACGTTCAAACACAGGCACAGAGGGCGCACTGGAGTTTTTTAAATCCGGCAGAAAAATGGTATGGTTCTTCCTTCTGGGGTGTGGAAATGAACATCCCGATATGGAGCAGCGGCCTGCGCAGGTCCAGGGTGCAACAGGCAAAGATCAATCTTGACAAGCTGGATATAGCCGATGAACAATTACGTACAGGATTGACCATACAGGTTCAGACTGCACAAGCAGAATTTAACAATGCCTACCTGGTGATGATGAATAAATCGATGGCGATGAGTACAGCTGAAAAGATCCTGCGGATTACAAGCGAAAAATACAAGGAGGGGATATCAACCAGCCTGGATCTCTTGCAGGCAAACAACCAATTCCTTACCAACACCTCAGATTATATTGTCGCTATGCAGGAAGTCCTGATAAAGAAACTGGCACTTGAGAAACTTATGTACAGCGAACGCTGATGATCGATAATATTTAACAACATCATTGGAGGTGAAATGCTCATCAACAATGTTGAACTTATTAATACCTGACTAATGCAGTTAACGAAGCAAATAATGAGAAAATTCCTTTCCATTGCAATAATCGTCCTTATTGCAGTATCCTGCGAGCCTGCCGACGAAAAGGAAACGATCAAGGCCCAGATCAAGGAATATAAGGATGAAGTAAGCCAATTGAACATCAAGATCAAAGAACTTGAGCAAGAGCTGTTATCATATGGAGAAACCGGTGAGCATTTCATATTGCCGGTAGGGGCCGATGTGATCCGGGAGCGCCCATTCAATCATTATTTTCAAGCCAGCGGCACCGTTGATGCTGTTGACAAGGCATACATCAGCCCGGAGATCAATGGGCAGGTCAAAGAGATCTTTGTGGAGGAAGGGGATTATGTTAAAAAAGGGCAACTCCTTGCCAGGCTAAATACAAGCATCACAGAAAATACTATCCAGGAATTAAAAACACAACTGAACCTGGCCAATACGCTTTACGAAAAACAGAAACAACTTTGGGACAAGAACATCGGTTCCGAAGTGCAATATCTTCAGGCCAAAAATAACAAGGAAGCACTGGAAAACAAACTGCAGACCCTGGAAGCCCAGCTTGATATGGCATTTGTTAAATCCCCAATCGAAGGGATCATCGATGCGATCTTTATTGAAGAAGGTGAATTGGCCATGCCCGGCCTTCAGCTGATGCAGGTGGTCAATCTTAATAAGCTCAAGATATATTCCAATGTCTCGGAGAAATACCTGCCCCTGATCAACAAGGGTGACATGGTGGAGTTGACATTCCCTACTTTTCCGGCCATTACAATGGATGTAGCTGTTGAGCGCACCGGCAATGTGGTCAACCTGGGTAACCGGACATTTCCTGTTGAGCTCAGGATAGACAATATAGACGGAAAGCTTAAACCAAACCTCCTTGCACTTATTACTTTTCACGATTTCAATGACAACAATGCGCTTATCGTCCCCTCTATTATCATCAAGGAAGATATTAAGGGTGCATATGTCTACATCGTAAAGGAGGTAGAAGGGAAAAAAACCGCCAAAAAGATCTATATCACAAGCGGGATGTCGTACAATGACGAAACAATGGTATTATCAGGACTGAATGCGGGCGATAAGGTCATAACGGAAGGATATTCACTGGTTACCGACGGCACAGAAGTAAAAATTATTTAAATGGAAGTCAAGGAGAAACAAGTTATCAGGGATTTCAAGCTCAGTTCATGGGCCCTGAGGAACAAGAATACGGTTTTCCTCATGATGATCATTTTGCTGGGGTTTGGCTTCTATTCTTACCGTACGCTACCCAAGGAATTGTTTCCTGACCTGGTCTGGCCTACGATCTTCGTTCAGACGATGTACCCGGGCAATCCTCCCCTGGACATAGAAAACCTCATCACCCGGCCGCTCGAAAAAGAAATTGAGTCAGCTAAAGGGGTAAAAGAGATCCGCTCCACCTCCACACAGGACATTTCAGCCATCTTTGTTGAGTTCAATACCAATGTTAAGATCGAGGATGCCCTTCAGGAAGTCAAGGATGCCGTTGACAAAGCCAAAGGCGAATTGCCGGATAACCTCCTGACTGATCCCGTGGTGATAGACCTGGACCTGTCAGAATTCCCGATCATGAATATCAACCTTTCAGGCGATTTCAGCATTAATGAGCTCAAGGAGTACGCAGAAATGCTGGAAGACGAGATCGAAAGGGTGCCGGAAATATCAAAAGTCGAAATAACAGGGATCAACGAACGGGAAGTCCAGATCAATGTAGACATGCATAAACTGAGTGTTTTTGAACTCAGTTTCGACGATATTGAAAATGCCATCGCGTATGAAAATATATCCATGTCGGGAGGGGAGATCAAACTTGGAAGCAGCCGGAGGTCAATCAGGGTCATCGGTGAGTTTACCGACCCTTCTGAGATCAGCGATATTATCGTAAAGTGGGAAAATCACAACATTGTATATATGCGTGATATTGCAGAGGTCATTTATGGCTTTGAAGAACCCAGGAGCTATACACGCCTGGACCTGCAACCCGTGGTTTCCCTCCAGGTGATCAAGAAAAGTGGAGAAAACCTGCTTATTGCCACCGACCAGGTATTTGAGATCATCAACGAGGCTGTTGAATCAAGAACCCTTCCACCCAACCTGAACATTGAATATACCAACGACCAGTCGGAGATGGTAAGGGACCAGCTCAGCAACCTTGAGAACAGCATGATCATGGGGGTTATATTCGTGATCCTGGTGTTATTCTTTTTCCTGGGAACCAGGAATTCCCTGTTTGTCGGATTTGCCATTCCCATGTCCATGTTCCTGTCGTTCATGATCCTTGGACTCCAGGGCTCCGGGATCAATATGATCGTGCTCTTTGCCCTCATCCTGGCCCTGGGTATGCTTGTCGACAATGCCATTGTGGTAGTTGAGAATATCTACCGTTTTGTGAACCGGGGGTACAGTAAGGTTGAAGCAGCAAGGCAGGCAGTGGGAGAAGTTGCAGTTCCTATCATCACCTCCACGGCAACCACCCTGGCAGCATTTTTTCCCTTGCTCTTCTGGGACAGTATAATGGGGGAGTTCATGAAGTACCTTCCAATGACACTCATCATCGTTTTGACCTCTTCGCTTTTTGTAGCCCTGGTGATCATACCGGTGATCTCATCCTCTTTCATCAAAGCGGGAGATCAGAATCCAAAACTGAACATCAGGCGATTTCTCATTATTGCAGGTATCCTTGCCCTGATGTCGGTACTGTTTTACCTCGGAGG
>JAGLEK010000557.1 GCA_023145125.1 Bacteroidales bacterium
GTTACAACCTCAGCTACTTCTTCAGCTTTCGCTTCAGGCTCTTCTTCCTTCTTCTCTGCTTCAGGTTCTTCTTCAGCTTTTGCTTCAGCTACAGCTTCTTCTTTGGGGGTTTCAGCAGAGGTGGATTTTTCTTCAGTCTTTTCTGCTTTGGGTTCTTCGGCCGGGGGGTCTTCTTTTACTTCTTCTACTTTCTCTTCTTCGGCCTTGGGTTCTTCAACGACAGTTTCTTCTTTATTCACTTCTTCGTTAGCAGGAACTTCTTCGTTGATCTTTTCTTTTTTATCAGTCATCTGGTATTCATTGTATCCGTCCTTTCCCTGTACCCGGTGGTTGCGGATTGGTTAAACATTTAGATTACAGCTTGTGGTACAGCAGGATATTATTGATCCTCAAGCTGCTAAAATTGGGCTGCAAAAGTACATATAAATTATGAATATAAAAATACCTCTGTACTAAATTTTGTTGAATTGGTCCGCCACGGCGGATCTTCGCTTCGATTGAGCTGGTTGAGTTAGTTGAACTGGTTGAATTAGTTGAACTGGGGGGAGAAGTGCGGAGCAATTAATATATTATGGAAGCGCGTAGCGCTTCTCCAAATATAGCCTGGGTGAGGAACAACACAATCCTTACCGCGTAGCGGTTATTCAAAAACATAGAGGAAAGTTTTAGGTGTTTATCATTAAAGCCGGTAGGTAAAAATTAGATATTAGCAAGCTTGGCCTACGAATTCATAACACCAGCTATACCGCATAGGATATTATTGTATTTTTGTAGAAACGAAAAAGAACACGCTGCATAGCGGTGGCACGTTGTGGTGCATACAGAAATATAGAAAGATGTAATAATTACCAAATTTGAAAGTATAGAAATAGTTTAAAATATGAAAATCATATTATTTGGAGCAACCGGATTAACGGGGCGTGAAATACTCAAACAAGCATTAGATCATGGACACGAAGTAATAGCAATTGTTCGTAATCCAAATTTAATTGAGTTTAAACATTCTAACTTGACAATTAATGAAGGTGATGTATTAAAGATGCAAACATTTGAAGACGCATTAACAGGTTGCGATGTAGTAATCAGTGCAATTGGAACCGGTACAAGTTTCTCAAAAGCGCGTAAACCAACTACACTTTATTCAGACGGGTTTAAGAACATTATAACAGCAATGCGTAAACACAGAATCAGCCGTTTTGTAGCATTACTTTCTGTTGGAACTATTCCTGACCCAAATGAAGCATTCATTCATAAAACAATGATACGTCCAATGCTTAAAGGTACATATGATGACATGCGAAGAGCTGAAAGTTTTCTTGCCAAATGCGATGATATTGATTGGATTGGTATTCGACCACTTCGTTTAAATAACAAGCCAAGAACTGGGAAATACCGAACAGGTATTGATATTCTGCCACCAAAAGGAGTGAATATTAGTAGAGCGGATGTAGCTGAACTTATGTTAATACAGATGATTTCTGAAAAATATATTCATAAATATATTACAATAGCCGATTGATAATGAAAGAATTACGCACCACAGTAGAGTAGGCGGCTCCGCCAGTAACAACTAACGGAGTGCACCTCTCACATTTATCCGCCGAAATGAAATGAAGAAGTACCACTGTATCCTTCGGCTTCCGCTCAGGATAAACTCCCGGGCCACGAATACGGCGGTTCGAACACCATCATCGAATTTTAAGATAGTATTCAAGGAAAGAAATGAGCAAAAAATCAAATTATGTTTCTGGTGTTAATCATAAAAGCCAGCAATAAATCACATACCCACCCCATACCCAAAACCCAATACCCCAAACCCAATATTTTCTATCTTTGCAGCAAAATTTAACAGACCATGGCTTTAAAGTGCGGTATCATCGGGATCACAAACATAGGAAAAACTACCATTTTTAATTGCATCAGCAATACAAGGGCAGAAGCCAGCAATTTTGCTTTTAGCGCATCCAAATCAAACATCGGGATGATATCAGTACCCGACGACAGGCTGGAAAAGATAAATTCGATCATAAAATCTGAAAAAGTTACTGCAGCAACAGTTGATATTGTTGATATACCCGGACTAACAAAAGGTTCAAGCCGGGGGGAAGGCATCGGGAACAAGTTCCTGAATGATATTCAGCAATGCGACGCCCTTATCCATGTTGTACGTTGCTTTGATGATGATCAACTCCCGCATATCGAAGGATCTGTTAACCCGGTAAGAGACAAAGAAATTGTCGACCTGGAATTGCAGATCAAAGACCTGGAAATGGTGGAACGTCGCATCGAACGCACAGAAAAGATTGCAAAATCGGGTGATAAGGTTGCAAAAAAAGAACTGGATATACTCAGGGTATACAAAGATCACTTTGAAGACTTCAAACCGGCCCGGACTGTCGCATTAAGCGATGACGAGAAGAATTTTATTGATGACTTACTGCTACTCAGCAGCAAGCCCGTGATCTATGTATGCAATGTTGATGATGCTTCAGCTATTTCAGGGAACACTTATGTTGAAGATTTCAAGAAGTCCGTGGAGAATGAAGAAGCTGAGGTACTGATCATTGCCGGGAAGCTCGAATCCGATATCGCTGAGCTGGATGATGAGGAAGACCGCAGCGTTTTTCTCGAAGATGCAGGATTGAAAGAACCGGGCGTGAACAAAATGATCATGTCTGCCTATAAACTGCTCAACCTTCAGTCATTTTTTACAGCCGGCAAACAGGAAGTTCGCGCATGGACAATCCGCAAAGGCATGAGTGCACCTGCAGCAGCAGGAACAATTCACTCTGACCTTGAAAGAGGCTTCATCAGGGCTGAGGTCATGAGCTTCACTGATTTCTTCACCCTTGGCTCCGAGCAAGCTGTAAAAGATGCCGGGAAATTCAGGGTAGAAGGTAAAAACTATGTTGTTCAGGAAGGTGATCTGCTGCACATTCGATTTAATGTATGATGTTGGGCGGTGGGCAGCATCCAGCATCCAGTATCCAGTATCCAGTATCCAGCATCCAGCATCCAGCAAGCAATAAAAAAAGCGGATACAATTTCTCGCACCCGCTAACATCTTCAAAATACTTTTAATCTACTCTTTCTCTTCCGGGAAAGGTATTGCATCGAGTATCTCATAACGGATTGCCGTTAAAAGGTACGATTCCAATAAATAAAAGCGCATGCCCACAATTGG
>JAGLEK010000558.1 GCA_023145125.1 Bacteroidales bacterium
TAGCTTCTTCTGATATTTTTATTGATTTTCCCCATCATTCATCAATTTGGTCTCCCCGATTTGTAGATTTTGCAAATCATGAATAGTAAATGCTCCGGGTTTTGCAAAAAATGCAAATTTCCCTTCTTCCCTCCCGGAGATCAATTTTGTTTAGCCGGCGTACCATGCTAATTTTGAGGTGTTAAAGCTAACCAAACGCATAACATAATCTGCCTTGAAATGATTGTTTAATCAAATTCAACACAGATGAAAACGCGAACTCTTACACTCATCATCCTGCTTTTTGGGATGTCTCTTCATGGACAAGACCCCGCCCATTACTTACCTGATACTGTCTGGTTGAAAACAGGTGAAGTTATTCCTTGCAAGATCTCATCCATTGATTCCATCAACAAGCTGATGACAATACAGGCTTATGATACGACTGGCAGCCTGATGCATCAGCCTGTATCATTTGAACTTGTCAGAACTTACACCATAGGCCAGGAAAAGGTACAGGCGGTTGAAAAACAGCCGTCACAATATAAGATCTACCTGCTTGATGGCACCAGGCTTACCGGGACTATTATATCAGAGAATGACTCGGTAATTGTGATGGAATTAAAGGATCTGGGCGAGCTTAAGATCCGCAGGGATAAGATCGACAAAATGATCCCGCTCGATGCTTCACCCGAAATAAAGAAATCATTATGGTTTAAAAATCCAAACGCAACCCGACTGTTATTTGCCCCTACAGCCATTCCGCTCAGAAAGGGAGAGGGTTATTATCAGAATATCTATATCGTGGGAAACATGTTTAATTATGGTGTGATGGATAATCTCTCTATCGGTGGTGGATTTGATTTTATAACCATGTTCGGACAGATTAGTGATGGTGATTGGAACCCGATCCTGAATTTCAATGCTAAAACGGGCTTTAAGGTTCACGACTATGTACATGTTGGGGTGGGGGGGTTGTATGCTACCCAAATAAATAATTTTTCTGCCGGTATACTTTATGGCCTGAGCACCTTTGGAACATATAATAACAACTTCACTACCGGACTTGGATGGGGCTTTATTGACGGGACTTTCGAACAGAAACCATTTATTATGCTTGGCGGAATGGTAAGATGTTCCGAGAAGATTTGGTTTGTATCAGAGAACTGGATCGCCCCACTTAATGCGGACGGAAAATACTATGTCGTGGTTTCCTATGGAGTAAGGTTCTCCGGGAAAAGGATGAGTGTGGATCTTGCATTTATCAATAGTAAAGATATTATTGAAACTCTCATCATAGGAATTCCATATGTGGATTTTGTGATAAAATTTGGAAAGTAATTCCTGAAAGATCATATGCCGTTGGGATTATTTAAGAACTGATTAAAATATGAGATCATGGAAACAAAAATCATCAAAGACACAGCACTTAAAGACAAGATACTTGGTAGTGTTAAATCTGAAATTATCAGATTAGAGAAAAAACATGATAAAAAACCCGGAATCGCTTTTGTGGGCTTCATGGGTGTGCCCCTGGGCAAATACAATATCCCATTCCATGTAAGCCTGGCAGAGGGATTGGGATTTAAGGTATTTAATGAAATCCAGCCGGATGATATTAATGAATCGGAACTGTTCAAGAGGATTGATGAACTCAATAACAATGATGAGATTCATGCTATTGTGTTGCTCCAGCCTCTGCCACAGCATCTTATTCCCGTCAGGAT
>JAGLEK010000559.1 GCA_023145125.1 Bacteroidales bacterium
AATTTGTTCTAAATCACCAATCAGTTGCTCTAATGTTTATATTTTTGCCCTTTGTGAATTATTAAACAAATGGTTTACACTGTAAGCCTAATAAAGAGAGCAAAACGTGAATGATGTAATGATCTTTTCGGTGATTTCACTTGGAGCCATTGGAATCGCTGCAGCCGTTATCCTTTATTTTGTTGCCCAGAAGTTCAAGGTCATTGAAGACCCCAAGATCGATGAGGTAGAGGAAGCTTTGCCCGCTGCAAACTGTGGTGGGTGTGGATTCCCGGGTTGCCGTAATTTTGCGGAGGCGACCGTAAAATCAGCAAATGAGAGCAAACATATTGAAGGACTTAACTGCCCCGTTGGCGGAAATGATGTGATGACCACTGTAGCAGCTATCCTTGGCCTCGAGGTAGAGGAGTCGAAGCCATTGATCGCTGTGATACGCTGTAATGGGTCCAGGGAAAACTCTCCCCAGAAGGTGGAGTATGACGGCCCGGCCACCTGTGCATTTGCGCATAACCTCTATTCAGGGGAAGGCGGATGTCAATATGGCTGTCTTGGCCTTGGCGATTGTGTGGCTGCCTGCCAGTTTGATGCTATCCACATGGATCCTGTTACAGGTCTCCCTGTTGTAAACGATAAATGTGTGGCCTGCGGAGCATGTGTTAAAGCCTGCCCGAGGGATATCATTGAACTTCGTTTCAAGGGACCGAAAGACAAAAGGATCTTCGTAAGCTGTGTGAATAAGGAAAGGGGAGGCCCGGCAAAGAAAAACTGTGCTGTGGCATGTATAGGTTGTGGCCTGTGTGAAAAGGAATGTAAGTTCGATGCCATTACCATCATAAACAACCTGGCATATATTGACTATGAGAAATGTAAGCTCTGTCGGAAATGTGTACCTGTGTGTCCTACATCTGCCATTCATGAGCTACACTTTCCTCCGAAAAAAGAAAAACCTGTCAAGCCGGAAGCAGCAGTGAAAGAGGAGAAACCGGAACTCCCGGCCTCCAAAGAAGATACAGACAAGGGCGGAGTTCCGCCTGAGGACACAAGGCCCGGTAACCAGGAAGCATAGTATTCAATTAATATCGCAATATAGAATGGGTATCTTAAAGACTTTTTCATTAGGCGGTGTTCATCCTCCGGAGAACAAACTCTCAGCCGATCAGGCCATAGAGGTATTGCCGCTGCCCAAGCAGGCATTCATACCGCTGAACCAGAACCTCGGGGCCCCGGGGGTGGCGCAGATACAAAAGGGTGATGTGATCAAGGTTGGCCAGTTGCTGGCAAAGGGTGAAGCTTTTATCTCATCCAACGTGCATTCGCCGGTGTCAGGCAAGGTCCTGAAGATCGACAATGTAATGGATCCCTCGGGCTACAAGCGTCCTGCCGTGGTGGTTAACGTTGATGGAGATGAATGGGTAGATGGTATCGACCGCACTGATACGCTGGTGAAAGAAATCAAGCTTAGCCAGAAAGAGATTGTAGAGAAGATCCATCAACTGGGCATCGTTGGCCTCGGTGGTGCAACTTTTCCCTCTCATGTGAAATTGATGGTTCCCGAAGGGAAGATAGCTGATGTGCTTATCATCAATGGGGTTGAATGTGAGCCTTACCTCACTGCCGACCACAGGCTGATGATAGAGAAGGGCGATGAGGTCCTGGTTGGCACTTCTATCCTTATGAAAGGCCTGGGCGTTGAAAGGGCCATCATCGGGATTGAGAATAACAAGCCCGACGCCATCAAAAACATGACTGAACTGGCCGGTAAATATAAAGGCATTGATGTTTGTCCGCTCAAGGTAAAATATCCCCAGGGTGGTGAAAAACAGCTTATCAAGGCTACGATCAAGCGCGAAGTACCTTCAGGAAAACTTCCTATCGAGGTAGGTGCTGTCGTTAACAATGTAGGTACAGCCTTTGCTGTTTACGAAGCAGTTCAAAAGAACAAACCCCTGATCGAGCGCGTAGTTACCATCACCGGAAAATCTGTTGCAAAACCCGGAAATTTCATGGTGCGGATAGGTACTCCCATAAGAGAGCTTATCGAAAAAGCCGGTGGGCTACCCGAAGATTCAGGTAAGATGATCGGCGGTGGTCCCATGATGGGCAAGGCGCTGTTGTCAATGGATACACCGGTGGTTAAAGGTTCTTCAGGCATCCTCATCCTTCGTGAAAGCGAATCGAAAAGGGTAGACGTAAAAAATTGTATCCGCTGTGCACGATGCGTATCGGTATGCCCTATGGGCCTTGAACCGGTGCTGCTTGCCCAGCTGGCAGAGATGGAAATGTGGGAAGAATCAGAACAGGAGAATGTGATGGACTGCATCGAATGCGGCTCATGCCATTACACCTGCCCGTCGGGAAGGCCTTTGCTTGATTATATCAGGCTTGGCAAGAACAAGGTGGGACAAATAATCAGAAACAGAGGAAAAAAATAAAATATGAGCATGTTAACTGTTTCCGGGTCTCCCCATGTTCATGGAGACTCATCCGTTAAGAAGATCATGTACACTGTGGTGATCGCCATGGTGCCTGCCATGCTGGTGTCCGTATATTTTTTCGGACTCGATGCACTGCGGGTGCTGGTCATCTCTTCATTGTCGTGCCTTTTCTTCGAATGGCTGATCCAGAAATACCTGATCAA
>JAGLEK010000056.1 GCA_023145125.1 Bacteroidales bacterium
CGAACGGTTTTCACCTCCGGATACTTCCTCAAATACCCCTTAATAATCACCTGTATATCCTTATTGTCGGCGTAGGGCCTGATGTTTTCGTTTAACAGGCTTATTTCTTCAGAGGCTTCTTTACTGATATATCCAAAGCCCTGGTAGCTCCCGTTACAAACTTTGACAATGGCGAGTTCATCATCCCTCCTACCCTGATCTATCACAAAGAAATCGTTTTCACGGAAGATGTACTTTTCGATGGCCGCGTCGACACGCTGATTGTATTCTTCTGCAGGTTCTTTTCCAAGGCATGCCCCATGGCAACGGTTGATCTGATGGTAAAAGCAGGCTCCATAAGCCGGGTACAGGCTGCACAGCTTCTGGCAAAGATTGAATTCATCAACAAGATATTGCAAATGGGCCCTGGCTTCCTTCTGGGTGGTGTAGGAAGTCAAGGGTGCTTCTGTTCCGTTAATACGCTTGGTTTTCAGCCATTTGTAGCCATTCAGGTCGGTGATCACGAACAGCCCATACTGGAATGTTGTCCTTCGCTGGGAACGGTTAAAAACAGGCTTGCGCCTTTTGATCTCATCTGATTCTAACAAAAGGGCAATGAGCTCGCTTCCGGTAAGCTCCCATTGTATATCCACGACCCTGTCGCGCATTTCCATGGCCCTTTTGGTGTTATTATTGCTGAGATGTGACAGTATCCTGTCGCGGATATTGAGGCTTTTGCCAATGTAAATTATCTGACCGCTTTCATCAATAAAATAATACACACCGGTCTCTTCCGGCAAGGTATCGACGATCTTTCGGCTGAGATTTGAATTCAGCCCCTTTAATGACAATTTAAGCAGGTCATCCTCCAGCGACCTGAGGTGCTCGAAAAGCTTTACTGTGGCAAGCGCATCCCCCCCTGCCCTGTGCCTGCCTTCAATCATAATGTCAAGATCTTTACAGATAGCACCCAATCCATATGAATGCAGCCCGGGGATCAGCTTCCTGCTCAGCTGCTTTGTACAGAGGGTCTTACGTTTAAAATCGTAAAAGAGTCTTTTGAATTCGGCGCGCAGGAAGCGATAATCGAACGAAACATTATGCCCCACGATGATCCTCCCTTCGGTCATCTCTACTATCGCCTTTGCGATCTCACAAAAGCGGGGTTGATCTGCTACCATCCTGTTGCTGATACCTGTGAGGCCGGTGATCTGGTGAGGGATACGCTTTTCGGGATTAAGCAAGGTCTGGTATTCGTCCGTGACCTTATTGCCATCGTGCAGGTACACGGCGATCTCGGTGATCCGTTCGCCGGCAGGGTTCAGTCCTGTGGTTTCGACATCAATAATGGCAAACATTGAATGCCTAGAGTTTTAGCTTTGTTTGTATGGCCAGCACCTGTTTTTTCAGCGACTGCACCTCATCTATCAGCTTTTCCCTGGGCATGTTGGGCTCGGGCATGTCGGAGCTGATATAATGCACGAACTTCCATATTTCCTTCACCTGCGAAGCATCGATCTCATAGGGTTCGAAGAGCGGATTCAGGGATATGAGCTTCAGCCTGCCGTTTTGCTTTATGCGGTTTTCTACAACCTTAAATACTATGCCGTCGTCAAGGGTAAGTACGATGTATGGGTAATTGCTCCGTATTGCCAGCCAGTTCTCAATATATTCGCCCGTTATCCAGGATTTGTCGGGGATAGGCAGCATGGAGTCGCCATTGATCTGAAAGGTGCGGTACTTTTTGTTCCTTGAGAGGAAAGGGAGCTGAAATGTAGGCAGCACCCTGATGAAGTCGGGATCGGCGAAGCCGGTGGTATAGCCTGCTGATGCCTTTTCATTTACCAGCTCGATATTTTCGTTGTTCTCATTATCTACCGTGGTAGCGAGCACCCTGAGCTTACTTCCTTTTAAATACACATCGAAGCCACGTTCTACCTGTGAAAGCTGGCTTTCCGACAATTCCGACAACTCGACACGGATAAGGGTGTCGATGGCAATGTTGAAATACTTTGAGAAGGCTATCAGGGCATCGATGCCCGGCTGGGCCACCTGGTTTTCATAACCGCTCAGTGTGGAGCGCTTCATCTCCAGCGCGTGGGCTACGTCGTCCTGGGTGCGGCCGCGGCGATTCCGCAATAATTTAATATTTGAGCTAAAATACATATTTATAGTTTATAGTTTTGAGTTTTGAGTGTTGGGTGGATATCCGATATTCGATATTCGATTTTCTCAGAATCCTTTGTGCGCCTTAGTAATATCCTTTGTGGTTCCTTAGTGGTAAAAAAAACAATAAAAAATTTGCATTGTACACTGATTAATGATTAAATTACAATCAAAATAATGATTAGAATATAATCAAAGATAATACAATTGATTTATTAAAAGCAAGTTTTTCTTTATTTTTTTATGATCCAGGGAAAAAGACAGATCGTCCATCTCGACCTCGACACCTTTTTTGTGTCGGTGGAACGGCTTATGAACAGCAGCTTAGAGGGTAAGCCGGTCATCATCGGCGGGACTTCCGACCGTGG
>JAGLEK010000560.1 GCA_023145125.1 Bacteroidales bacterium
GGCAGCATATTTCCTGCCGGGATGATGCCTTTGGCCATCATGTCCCTGCCGGTATCGTACACGAACATGTGCACATATCCCCAGATGGTCTGCAGGGTCATATACATGTGCACGCCTTTGGCATGTGCACGCTCAATGGCAGGATAAAGTTCCTTGTTAACGTGCCCGAGTCCTGTGCCCACGATGATCACTCCTTTGTACCCGGCATCCACCAATGCATCCAGTGTATCTGGCTTCATGCCCGGATAATAATACATCATGGTTACTTCATCACTAAAATAAGGCAGGATGGTCACATTGCGGTCTTTACGGCGGTGTTTGTATTCCTTATGTATTGGCATGATCTCCTTGCGGTTGATCCTCGCCAGCGGTGTAGCGCCTATGGTCCTGAAGGTGGAACGGTAGGATGAATGCATCTTCCGCACCCTGGTGCCTTTATGCAGCAGTCCGTACTCATCGGAAGTCGGACCGAACATACACACCATTACTTCTGCGATGTCGGAATGCCCTGCTGCCCTCATGGCATGCATAAGGTTGAGGGCTGCGTCGGAGCTGGGCCTGTCCGATGATCGTTGTGAACCAACAAGCACGATCGGCACCGGCGAATTCTGTACCATAAACGTGAGAGCTGCTCCCGTATGATGCAGGGTATCGGTTCCGTGCCCGATCACAATGCCGTCGATGCCGTTCTCGATCTCTTTCCCAATGGCAACAGCAAGCTTTTTATATTGCATAGGGCCCATGTTCTCACTGAACACGGCGAAGACCTTTTCGGTGTCCAGGTTACAGATATCGGCAAGTTCAGGTACGGCGCCATACAGTTCTCCGGGAGAGAAAGCCGGGATCACGGCCCCGGTACGATAGTCGAGGCGGGAAGCAATGGTCCCCCCTGTTCCAAAAAGTTTTACATAGGGCAGGCCGGGGGTTACCGGAAACTGCTTTTCAGGGATCTTATAATTTGCCTTCTTATACCCTGTCTCCTTCATGGAGGTGATGGTGCTGATATCTACACCGACATTATAGCCTGTCGGGATCTTCAATACGATATGCTGGTCGTCGTCGTTCTCAGCCCTGGGCAATACAGTACCCGTAAAAGTACCACGTATGGTTTCCACCACTGCCTGTCCCCATACACGGGTATTGTACTTTTTAAGCACCTCCAGTGCATCTCCCTTATAACCTTGAAAAAAATCATTGCTCATGATCCTGATTTTTATGCTGTAATTTCTTAATTATTTTCCATTGACATGTGCATACAATGCCTTCATGCTTGTATTGCCGCGTGCTATCCTGCGGAGTTCACCCATGATCCAGTCGCATTCATCTTTCTTTTTGTCGGAGCGGCGGATCTCGTTGAACTTATCTCGTAAAAACGGGATCCTTGCAATGATCTCTTCCTCCGGCACCTTTTTGAAATTTATTACGGTCAGGACGGAGTCGAAATCCATTTTAGGATGCTCGTAGATCACCGGGAGCATATACTCTGCCAGCTCAGTATCAAGCCCCTCATCGAGCAGATACTTAAACATGGAATAGATCAATTCATAATCAAAAGCTTCCGCAGGAGTATAATGCCCTTCGACGAATTTAAGGCGGTGGCCGAAGAAGGTGCCCGTCATGGAAGGCTCCAGCTTCAACTTTTTGATGATCTTTTCTATCAGCAGGAAGTAATTCTTGCTGAAGATGTATGTATAGGTATCTTCCGGGATATTCCACTTTTTGAGCTGTTGATAGCGCACAATAATATCTGTAGGAAGGTTTTTGCCGAGTTCTTCTATTTTGTCATTTGAAAGTGGCTTTGGGGGTGTATCGGTATCGGGATACATCCTGTCGGCACCCGGGAGCACCCGTTCAAAGATCGTTGTTCCGTCCTCAAATGATTTTCGGGTTTCATTGGGCACGACCTCAAAGGCCATGCGGCATCTTTCTTCGATCGTTTCCAGGGCAGTTTTGATATCCTCTTCCGGGCCCCAGAAAACCAATTGGGCATCTCCCTCCTCAGCTTTTAAAAGTTTTTTGATCTTGTTCCAGTCGGCGACAGAGATCTGATCTTCGAATGC
>JAGLEK010000561.1 GCA_023145125.1 Bacteroidales bacterium
ATTGAAATGATAAATGTAGAATGTAGAATGTGGAATGGACAATGAACCCCACAGGATTCTTAAGCCTAAGTCAATTAAAAAAATCCGCAACATATCTCCCTCCGAGGTCCTCTATGAGGATAACCATATCATTATCATTAATAAGCGTTCGTCGGATATTGTGCAGGGCGATAAGACCGGGGATGTGCCACTGAGCGAGGCTGTTAAGAAATATATCAAGGATAAGTATAATAAGCCGGGAGATGTTTACCTTGGGGTGGTCCATCGCCTCGACAGGCCGGTTAGCGGGGCGGTGATCTTTGCCCGTACGAGCAAGGCGCTCACCCGCCTGAACGAAATGATCCGTGAACGAAAGATCGAAAAAACATATTGGGCTGTCACTACCGGGATGCCCCCTAATAATAAGGGCCATCTGACCCATTATCTTAAGAAAAACCAGAAGAAAAACACTTCCTATACCTATAAGGAGCCCGGTGAAGGAAAACTCAAGGCAGAGCTTGATTACCGCTTTCTTTTCTCATCCGACAACTATCATTTGTTGGAAGTTGACCTGCTCACCGGGAGGCATCACCAGATCAGGGTGCAGCTGGCTGAGATCGGATGTGTTGTCAAAGGTGATCTCAAGTACGGTGCAAAACGGTCCAATAAGAATGCTTCCATCCATCTGCATGCAAGAAAAATATCAATGATCCACCCGGTAAGGAAAGAACTGCTGGAGGTGATCGCCCCTGTGCCGGACGACCCGCTGTGGAAGTATTTTGAGTCAGAGCTTACATCCTGATAATTCATTCATGCATTCTATCCATCTTTTTCTAACTTTGGATAATGCATTTACATGCTTATTCGCTGAGAATTTACCTTAAGCTGTTGATACTGGCAGTATTGACAGTAGCAGGGCCAAATGCCTATTCCCAGTATTACAGCACCGGACAGGAGGCGGCTTCCATAAAATGGAAGCAGATCAGCACGGAGCATGTAAAAATTTTGTTCCCGGATTATTATGAATCACAGGCAAGGAAGCTTGCCGGATACTTAGACACTGTCTATGGTTTTGCAGGCAACTCCCTGAATTATCACCCTAAACGTATATCCCTTGTAATGCATACACAGTCATCTGTATCCAATGCTGTGGTTGCCTGGGCACCTAAACGGATGGAGTTTTACACAACTCCTTCACAGAATATGTACGCTCAGCCCTGGCTTCAGCAGCTTTCCCTGCACGAATTCCGGCATGTGGTCCAGATAGAGAAACTCAATCAGGGGCTTACAAAGGTGCTTTCATGGCTGTTTGGCCAGCAGGGCACAGGGGCTATCCTGGGATTGTATCTTCCGACATGGTTCATGGAAGGGGATGCTGTGGCAACAGAAACAGGATTGAGTTATTCCGGCAGGGGAAGGCTTCCCCTCTTCGAGATGAAAACCAGGGCGCAGTTTCTTGAAAAAGAAGTCTATTCGTATGATAAGGCCGTATTGGGTTCCTATAAAGATTTTATCCCCAGCATATATGAAACCGGTTACCTGCTTGTGGCAGAAGGGAGGAGGAAATATGGCCCTGAGCTATGGGAACACACCCTGAACAGGGTTGCAAGGAGGCCATACATGGTCACACCTTTTCAAAAAGGCATTAAAGATATAAGCGGTAAGAGGAAGATCCCCTTTTATAAGGATTGTATGGACGGGCTGAAACAGAGGTGGCAGGTTCAGGACGGCTTTACAAATTCACATTTGATGACGCCTGTCAGCCCTGTCACAGGGGAATATGCCGATTACAGGCACCCGGCCTTCATAAATGGCACCGGGGTATTCGCATTACGGACATCCCTTGATGATATTGCAAGGTTTGTAAGTATAGATGCAGACGGAAAAGAAGAGGTCATTTTTACCCCGGGCTTCCTGAAAACAGAGACAATTTCATTCTCGGCAGGAAAGATCTGCTGGGCTGAAAGCAGGCCTGACCTGCGCTGGTCGAACAGGAGTTATACAACGATCAGGATTTACGATACGGAATCGGGAAAGGCCAGGACCCTGTACAATCGTATGCGCCTCTTTGCCCCGGCTTTAAATCATGATGGATCAAAGCTGGTGGCAGTGCATGTCGACAGCCTCGACCGCTATGCACTGGTAATAATGGATGCCCTCAGCGGGGAAATTGAGACGAGAATGCCTACCCCTTCAAATGTTTTCCCTATGACACCGGTATGGGCCGGAGATGATCTCATCATCACAATACTGGTATCGGAAGATGGAAAAAACCTGGCCAAGTTTGATGTCAGCTCAGGAAGATTCAAAACATTTCTCAGCTGGGATTTTACAGATATTTCCCAGCCGGTATACCATTACCCGTATATTTTCTATACTGCAGCCTGGTCTGGGATCTCAAATATATATGCCTTGAACATCCGGGAAGAAAGTATTCATAAGATAAGCTCCTCACGTTTTGGTGCTGTGGATGCCGCTGTGTCAGATGATGGAAAGTCGCTGATGTATGCCGATTACAGCTCAGATGGATATCGTATTGTGCAGCTGCCGCTGGAACCTGCTGATTGGATACTGCTGGATGATGTAGAGGATCG
>JAGLEK010000562.1 GCA_023145125.1 Bacteroidales bacterium
CTGGCATCGATCTCTGCCAGCAACCTTGCCTGTTCAGAAAGGATGGCATCAATCTCAGCGATCTTTTCACCGGGGTAGGCCTCAGCGGGCTTGAATGTGAGTGCCAGCGCAAAGGCTGCCCGTGCTTCAGTGTAGTTTTGTCCGGATAGCTGGCTTTCTGCATTTGCAATAGCCTCGTTATAATTTGTTTCAAGTTGCAAAAGCTTTTGTTGTTCTCCCAGCAGCTGGTCGATCTCCTCTATCTTTTCGCGGGGATATGACTCTTCCCGGAAGATGTCAGCAGCTTTCCTGTATTCCAGGATTGCTGCAGCATATTGCTTGTCTGTGAAAAGCTGATCTGCAGTTTTCAGAGTCAGCGTGTATGTGTCCTGATCTGCTTTAAGCTTCGCCAGCATGTTATTGATCTCAGTGATCTTGTCTTTGGGATACTGTTCTGCAGGGATAAGGTCGGTAGCTTCCACATAGTCTACCTTGGCATCTTCCCATTCCCTTTTGCCAAAATGCTCATCCCCGCGTGCAATAGCTGCAAGGTAAGCCTCCCGTGTTGCCATTTCCTTGCCCAGGATGTCATCGATCATTTTGATCTGGTCCTCCGGATAGCTGCGATCGCTGAGGATCTCCTGAGCCCTGAGGTATTGTATGCGGGACTCGGCATAATCACCTACATTGAAAAGCTTGTCTGCTCCCAGTATCACACTTTCATATTGCTCCAGCTTGTTTTGTATATCTGCCAGTGCAAGGTCGATCTCGTCGATTCTTACCTTCGGGTATTGCTCGAATGGGTTGATGTCGGCGGCTTTCCTGTACTCATCTCTGGCGGCCTGATATTCTTTGTTTGCAAAGAGTTTATCCGCCAGGGTAATGGCGTTGGCATATGCTTCCTCCTGCGCCTTTTTGAGGGCCATGATCTCACTGATACTTCCCAGCCGTTGTCTGGCATGGTCACCGTCAGGCCAAAAACGCAAAGCATCGGAATATGCAAGCATGGCAGATTCGTAATTCTCCTGGTTGTATAGTTCGTCGGCCAGGGCCAGGGCCTCCTCGTAGGCGGCTTTATCTTTTTCTGTCTTTTCGGACAGTGCTACGTTGATCTTGATAATGATCTCTTTGGGGTAGCCCTCACCAGGCAATATCTCCAGGGCCTTTTCATACCTGATCTTTGCCTCGGCAAATTGCTGGTTGATGTACAGGTCGTCGCCTTCCGAAACAAAATTATTATAAGCCTCATATTTTCTCAGGAATTCGTTCAGTTCACGGATCTTTACCTGTGGCAATGCCTCTTCAGGCTTAAGCTCGCTAGCCAGCTGGTATGAACTCAGCTCCTTTTCATAGTCTTTACGGGCATGGTACATCTCTGCTTCGCTGATAGCCTTTTCATATCCTGATTGCTGGGCTGCTACACCGGCGAGTTTTGCATCTGCAGCGCTTATCTTATCTTTCGTATCCTGCCTGCCGGGATAGATTGCAGACGCTTCTTCGTATTTATTGATAGCCTCAGCATAATCTTCCGCGGCAAGTAAATCATCCCCCTCCCTGATCAGGGCCGAATAAGTAGCCTCATTCTCTGTTTCCCCTGCCTGTAAATTTCTTATCAGGATTATCTGCCTCCCGGGATATTCCTCCGAAGGCATCATCTTGCCGGCCTCCTCGTAGGCCAGGATGGCATTATCCCAGGATCCTTCCTGGTAGAGCCGGTCGGCGTATTCAACCTTCTCATGGTAAACAGCCATCGCCTGCATCTGAACCCGTAACAGGCTGATCGATTCTTTTAGCCTGTCCTTTGGGTATTGCTCATCCGGTTTAAGTTGTGATGCAACCTGGTATGAGGCCTTTGCATTCAGGTAATCGCCTTGCCCAAAGTAGTTGTCGGCTGATTCTATGGTTTGCCGGTATTGTTCATCAACAGCCTGGGCGTGTGCAGGGCTGAACGAAAAAAGCAAGGCTGTAAGCAGCAGTAGTTTTATGAGGGTGTAAATCTTTTTATGCATTCTTTAAAATGATCCAGGTATACTTATCTTTTCCAACACTTTAAAACGCCTGATTAGAAATTATATTGCAGCTTTCGGGCCATTTAAAGATTGTTGATAATACCGTCTTTTATGCGTAGCTGGCGGTCGGCCATTTCTGCAAGTTCACGGTTATGTGTGACAATGACAAAAGTTTGTTTAAACTCATCACGCAGGCTGAAAAACAGTTCATGAAGCTCAATAGAACTGCCTGAGTCAAGGTTGCCGGAAGGTTCATCGGCAAGTATCACTGCCGGCTTGTTAACCAGGGCCCTGGCCACCGCCACACGCTGCTGCTCCCCACCCGACAAAGCAGATGGCTTGTGTTCCATCCTGTCTGCCAAACCAAGGAATTCTAACAGTTGCCGGGCCTTATTGAAAGCTGTCTTCTTAGAGTCCCCTGCAATATAAGCCGGGATGCAAACATTTTCAAGAGCAGTGAATTCAGGCAATAGATGATGAAACTGAAAAACAAAGCCTATCTCCCGGTTCCGGAAGGCCGATAGTTTTTTTTCCTGCATGGAAGCAATTTCCTGATCGTTAATGCTGACACTACCCCGGTCTGCCTTGTCGAGAGTACCGAGTATATGCAATAATGTCGATTTTCCTGCCCCTGATGCCCCTACAACGGATACGATCTCACCTTTCTGTATCTCCAGGGAAATCCCTTTCAGTACCTCAAGTGTACCATATGCCTTGTGGATATTTTCAGCGCGTATCATCCGTAACGGTTTTGAGGTGCAAAGATAATCAGAAAAACACTATTTTTGTCCATTATTCAAATTTCAACCTATGAATTTACACGAATATCAGGGAAAGTCTATTTTAAAAAAGTATGGTGTTGCCGTACCTCTTGGTTTTATTGCAGAATCGCCGGAGCAGGCTCGCGAGTTGGCTAAAAAGATACTGGATGAGACCGGCATGGATAAATTTGCTGTTAAGGCTCAGAT
>JAGLEK010000563.1 GCA_023145125.1 Bacteroidales bacterium
GCGAGGTAGGGCTCCCTGTGAGGGGATGTCCTTATATCGTCATAGCGTTCGAGATAGGTGCATTCCGGCAGAATAACATCGGCCCAACCTGTAATTTCCATGGGCATAGTGTCAACTACAGCCAGAAAATCTAGAGATTGCATGGCTTTAGCCAGAGTGGGCTTATCAGGCATTGTCAGCGGAAGGTTGGTTCCGGAGACCAGCCATCCGTGTATCTGGTGTTTGTTTTCTTCAGAAGGAATTGATGCTTCTATCAGCGTATTAGAAACAGCCAGCCCTGCGAGCGGATACTTTCCATTCATGGTTTCCTTCCACGACCATTTCGGTTTTGGATATTCAGGGTGGGGGTAATGTGGCAGCTTCATGCCCTCCTTGAAGTAGAATCCACCCCTGCGGCCCCAGGAACCCAGCAGGGCGTTAAGAATAGCGACAGCCCTGGCACGCTGTGTGTCGTCACCATACCATGTCACATGCCGGCCGGGATGTATGATCGCCGCCGGAGATGCATTGGCCATCTCGCGGGCAGTCTTCCTGATCACATCAGGCTTGATGGTTGTGATGCCATACGCCCACTCGGGTGTCATATTTTTCACATGCTTCTTCAGTTGGTCCAAACCAAAGGCATAGCGCTCAACATAATCCTTGTCATAAATATCTTCATAGATAAGAACGTGTATCCATGCCAGGAGGAGGGCGAGGTCAGTGGCCGGTTTGATCGGAAGCCAGTATTTCGACTTGCTTGCGGCTGTTGAGAACCTTGGGTCAACTGTAATGATAGTGGCTCCTTTGTCAATGGCATCAGACATTTCCTGTACCTGTCCGTTGTGCATATTCTCCCCAAGATGGGAGCCGATCAGCACAAGGCAATTGGTATCGCGGATATCCGTAGGCTCAGGAGAGCCTACACCCGATCCGAAGGTGGCAGTGAAGCCGACCTCGCGAGGCCCGCGGCATTGGGCATAGGAAGGGGCAACGATATTTGTGGATCCATAAGCTTTGAGCAGGTGGCCGATATAATGGCCTGACGACCCATGATTAAACAATGCCATGGCTTCAGGCCCGTATTTATCGGCAATTTCCTTCATGTTCTTTGCAACCAACCCAAGTGCCTCATCCCAGCTGGCAGGACGAAATGTCTGGCTGCCGGGTTTGCCTTCCCTTATGAGTGGAGTGGTAAGGCGGTCTTTATCATAATACATACCGACGCCTCCGGTACCCCTGGGGCAAAGCCTGCCGTTGCAGTGCGGGTCGTCCTCATGCCCGATGATCTTCATGATCTTACCATCCTCATCGGTATAGGTCCATCCGGCACATTTCCAGAAACACACTTCGCAATAAGTGGGAAATCGCCTTAGCCCTTTCTGCGGATCCGAATCCTTATTGATAAGGTCTTGCGGAACCGCAGCTTTCAGGAGGTTGATAGCCGATGCACTCATGGCAAGGCCGCCCAGGCCAAGGGCCGAAACCTTAATAAAATCTCTTCTGTTTGCCATTATCTGTGATTATATAATTATGAGTCTTGAATCTGTTTAAATATGTAGCTTTTACAATGTAAAAGCCAACCAAAAATAATAATAAAGAGTGGTTAAAGGAAGGAAATTTATAGAAGTCGTTATTTGTTGTAAGTATCGGTAAATTAGAATAATACAGGTATCTACATAAATGCATAACATTGTAAGTTTCAATAAATCAATGCATTAGAGCTTAATTCAGAACATATTTAAATAAATCACAGATATTGTAAGTGTTTGAAAATCAGTATTGTTAATAATTAACGATGAATAATTTAGAAAGAGTATTGATTAGCTGCGAAATGCCATCTGGATATATCGGATTTAATCCCTATTTTTGAATATTGTTGCCGCCCGGTTTTTGTAGAATTATCATGGAAGATCTTCAGCATAAACAAAAGTATTCGCGCAGGGATTTTATCTCGTATTTGGTTTCATTGTTGGCCATTCCGGTAATTCTTTGGTGGCTCATTACAGGCAGGAGGGAGAGAACACTTTCGTCCGGAGCAAAAAGCATTAGCCTGGGCGGGGATCTACCCATGGGTGTCAGCTTTCACGAGGGCTTTGTTCTGATCAGAGACCGGGATTCGATCAGGGCGTATGAATCAAAATGCACACATTTGGGATGTGCTATCAGGAAGGTGGAAGGCAATGAATTGGTTTGCCAGTGTCATGGTTCAAGGTTTGATCTTATGGGGAATGCTGTCAAAGGGCCGGCCATAAATCCATTAAAGGAATTTCTGGTGTACCAGGATGCTGCCTCCGGAGAAATTACAATTCAGATAAAGTGATGATCAACGGGAATTCAAATAATATCAAGCTTCCGAAAAGTATTGTATTTGATACTTTCGGAGGAATTGCCGTATCAGCACTGTTGTTGTGTGTTATTTCAGGTGTGATACTGGCAATACCCTACGATGTATCTGATCCTTACCTGTCGATATCTGCTTTTATACTTTCAAACCCCGGAGCTGTTATTGCCAGGAATATGCATTACTGGAGCGCGCAGATATTTCTTATTTTCACACTTATTCATATATGGGATCATTTCAGGATAGGAACAGAAAAGGGTATACGCACAGGCATCTGGTTTCGCCTGGGAATTGCTGTTTTTGTGATCTTTTACGCAATGTTGTCGGGCTTTATATTGAAGGGAGATACAGATAGCCGGCAGGCCCTGCGCATCTTCAGTTCACTGGTAGAGGCAATCCCCCTGGCAGGCTCACAACTATCCTATGTATTGCTGGGCAGCGAAGAATCTTATTTGCTGCTGTATGTTAACCATATTGCGATAGCTACCATTTTTATTATCGCTATACTTTTTGAACATGCCAGGATCATATGGGGGAAAACGATCACTTTCATTGTGCTTGGACTGATCCTGCTTGTGCTTTCCATCCTTTTCCAGGCTCCTTTGCATGACGGCCAGTCAGCCATTGTAAAAGGGCCATGGTATTTTCTTGGCTTTCAGGAGATGCTTCACTGGATGCACCGCCCCGCCTGGATATGGGTTGTTGTACTGGTAGTTGCCCTGCCTGTTTTTATAATGCCCTATCTGGCTAAGAACAGCACCCGCATTGCCAAATACTTTCTGTTCGTTGCACTTGTATTTTATGCTGTGCTGACCATCATCGGGTATTTCTTCAGGGGAGAAGAATGGAAATGGTCATGGACGGGGGAAGGGATATATATGCCTTTTGATCCGCTTCCATTGATCCCCGGAACGTACCAGTATCCGCAACTAACAGAAGTTGCCGGGTATGGCAGATTTGAATCCTGCATGCTCTGCCATCAGGAAATGAAAGGCTTTTCCCCAGCCCATGCTCCGGAGGCTATCGGTTGTGTTTCATGCCATCTCGGGAACCCTTTCACGCCTGATAAAGACCAGGCGCACACCAATATGCTGCTTGTTCCGGGAAACCTCGATAATGCTGCGAGAAGCTGCGGAACAGCACAATGCCATCCGGATATAACAGACAGGATCAATACCACCTTAATGACCACCATGAGCGGGATCATTTCAGTAAACAGATTTGTTTTTAATGA
>JAGLEK010000564.1 GCA_023145125.1 Bacteroidales bacterium
TATGACAGTCAGGTGTCGCATTGGTCTAATAATCCTCAATAAGGCTAAGATACAAAAAAGCCAGATATATGACAATGCCGGCCCCGGCGGGGCCGGATGTCGATAGCAAAAGATGGCGATTAAAAAGCTGCGCCCTGTAGGGGCGCGACTAATTCCACAAACGCAGGAAGGCACAGCCAACAAATCCCTCTTCATTCGCTACGCTCATTCATCGGGATGACAATTTTCCGAGCAAGCCTTCCTTACAAATGGTACATGTGAAATGTAGAATCCAGAATGGACAATGAAACACCTTCCCCGTTCTTATTCTTATTCCTTGCTTTGCAACCCGAAGTCTGAAAGACAAAGGGGTGTTCCTCTGTTCTCTATTCTTTATCGCTTAACCATCTTCACAACCGACACCCCTTCCTCACTCCTTAACACAGCGTAATACAAGCCCTCAGGCAGGTGACGGGGAGACCATGTGACTGTGTGACTGCCTTGAGGCATCAATCTATCTTCAGTTGCATATACTACCTCACCAATTACATTGTATATTGTAAATTGGATATTGGATATTTCTTTCAGTTCGTACTCGATGGTGGTGGAGGTGGTGAAGGGGTTGGGGTAGGCTGATAACTGATGGTTTGTGTTAGATTCAGGGATGCTGACTGTACATGCTTCTTCTACTTCTAACTGACTATCACAACCTGAGGCATTATTATCAATCTCAATTTCGCCATTTGGATTGAGTAGGTAGGCACAAATACTTTCAACTGCACAATGAGACAGGTTATAATTACCCTTAATTAATAATTCGGTGATCGAAGTAGGGTTTATTTTTTTCATTCCCCCCAAGCTAATTAATTCATCATTACCCCATACCCATATAAAGCCATTTATAGTTGATAGATTATCAAGCCCTTTTAGGCTCGGCAAAACATAATTGTTCGTTATGATGAGATTGCCCCCAATGGATTGCAAACTTATCAGATCTGCTATTGAAACTAATTTAGGACAACTTATGGCTAAATCGCCTCCTACACTATCAAGTTCTGATAATCCTAAAAAGCTACTTAATATCTCATTTGAGAATACAGAAAAATATCCCCCAACATACTCTAAGCTACCTAATCCTTTTAAGTTTGGTAATTCTTTATTTACCCTAAGAATGAACGCATCCCCCACAAACCTGACATTATCCAAACCATTTAGGCTGTTGAGGTCATCATTATAATGTACCATTAAGTTACCACCAACTGAATCAATGTTGTTTAACCCCATTAAGTTTTGCAGGTAAATATTACTTTCTATCCGAAGATCCCCCCCTACAGCTCTGACAGTGATTAATCCATTCAAACTCGTAATATCATCTCCACTTATAGTAACACGCCCATTCAAAATATGGCAATTTGGATAGTTCGTGTGAAAATCGTCTAAATCAGCCTGTGAATAGAAGTAATAATTGCCATATGGTAGGCATGGCAAAATCATCCCACATGAATCTGCAACTTCCACAGGCGAGTTACAACCAAATGCATTGGTGTGTATATTTATACTTCCATTGGGTATTGATACGTATTTGCAAATGCTTTCAACATCACAGTCTGACAGAAGGTTGTTTTCGGTTATATAAAGGTTTCCCCCAATGTAATCCACATTATCCAAACCATACAAGCTTGGTAGTTTGTTATTGTTAAACACACTTACATTGCCACACACAGTATCTAAATTTTCCATACCTGTTAAGTCAAGGAGTCCTGCATTATTATAAATCTGTAAATTACCCCCTATAGTCGACAGGTTACCCAACCCAACTAAGCTTGTTAGTAACGGGTTACCATATTGGTTTTGTTCGTTTGAACCTATTCTTAAGTCCATTGTGATAGTTGTCAAGCTATCCAACCCTGTTAAACCTTGAAGTGCATAATTCGAATGAATTTCAATCCCACCATTGACCGTTCTTAGGCTTGATATCCCATTCAGGGTTTGTAAAGAATTATTATGACTGAAATACACAATTCCACTTAATGTTGAAAGACTGTCTAAACCTGATAAATCAACCAATGAATCATTTCCATCAATTATTAGCCCCCCTGCAAATTTTAAACTTCCTATGCCATCGAAATCAGTAAGAGCATCATTTTCACTAACCCAAAACCTGCCATGTATTGAGTCTAGATTATCTAACCCATTAAAACTCGACAGCAAAGGATTATAATAAAAATACATGTCCTCAACAACCGTTTTTAAGCTGTTCAATCCATTAAGGTTATTTAGTAGAGGATTATGCATAACCCATAAATGATCACCGATGAATGAAATATTTTCTAATCCTAACAAAGAATTGAGCGAATCGTTGTATCGTATAAACAACCACCCCTCAATTCGATTTAAAACAGTGAGAGCATTGAGATTGCTAATATTGTTCCCTTCTATTGACACATTTCCTTCAATCTCTGAACAGTTGGGGTAGAGAATTGGAAAGCTATCAATCTGTGCCTGTGTTGTGAAGGTAATACCCTGAGGAAGGCATGACTGTGCTGATAGCGTTGGTTGAATACACAACCACATAATATATGCTATACTTATCAGAAATCGCATGACAGAACAATACTCTATATGGCTAAGATACGAAACATCTGTCAAAAATTATCGATACCTCAGGGTAGCTTGACAAAGCCCCACCCTGCCCTCCCCATGCTGGCTTATTGCTCATCAATCATACCGCCTTAAGGGGAGGGTGAGCCTCGTCATGCATCGCCCACCCCGGGTTTCACCCGGGGTTACAGATATATGACCCCTTTGGGGTCAACTTCTATAAAAATCGAATATTATAAATTATAAATACAGAATTATACATCAAACTTTATCTAAGTTGAGGTGTTTCAATTAAAAAGTGAAAATGAAATGTGTAAAAGTTAAATTATCTTTGACATTCATGATATTCCTTGGACTTATAAATGCCAACGCAAATGCGGATCCGGAAAATGACACTGTCATATTAGCTTCCGGCTGCTTCTGGTGTTCCGAAGCTATCTTTCAGGAGCTTGAAGGAGTTAATAAAGTAGAATCCGGCTATACCGGTGGCCATGTAAAGAACCCTTCTTACCGGGAAGTTTGCAACGATACCACCGGACATGCTGAAGCAGTCCGTATAGTGTACAACCCTGAAGTGATAAGCATTACTGAACTGCTGAAGGTGTTTTTCATGACACACGACCCAACTACGTTGAACCGTCAGGGTACCGATACAGGCACACAATACCGGTCGGCCATCTTCTACCACAATGAAGATCAAAAAAATACTGCCGAAGATATTATCAGAGAGCTGAATGCTTCCGGAGCCTGGAACGATCCTATTGTAACTGAACTCAGCCCGGCAGGGGTGTTCTACCCGGCTGAGAATTACCACAAGGATTATTTCAACAACAACCGCAGTGCTGCTTATTGCAATTTTGTGATCGTTCCGAAACTTGAAAAATTTAAAAAAGTATTCCGCGACAAACTGAAAGTTGAATGAGCAAATATTTTTTTAATCCATTTTAGCCTGTTCCGGCTTAATGTACCTTATCTTTTTCTACCTTTGGTGATCCTAATTCTTTTTAGGCAGATCAACTAAAATTCATTAAACCTTAAATAATGAATACTATTCTTTCCAACGACATTAGCATTCAATTCCTTGGCGCAGCGGGTACCGTTACAGGATCTAAAACACTTATCAGGGCCAAGGGGAAAAAAATCCTGGTAGACTGCGGTTTATTCCAGGGGCTGAAGCACTTGCGGGCACTGAACTGGCAGTCCCTGCCGGTAGAGGCGTCAGAGATCGATGCCGTTATCCTGACCCATGCGCATATCGACCATACGGGATACCTTCCCCGGCTGGTGCACCAGGGTTTTGTGGGGCCCATATATGGTTCGGCGCCTACATGCGAGATCACTGAGGTTTTGTTGCTTGACAGTGCCAAGATCCAGGAGGAAGATGCCGAGCATGCCAATCGTAAAGGATATACAAAGCATAAGCCTGCGAAGCCGCTCTATGACCTTGAGGATGCAAGGAATACCTTACCTCTGCTGACATCTCATCCCGAAGACAAGTGGAAAGAACTTGGTGACGGCATCCGCTTCCGTTTTCAGAACAATGCACATATCATTGGTGCCACGCATGTCGACATTGAAATTGATGGAAAGTGTATTATTTTTTCCGGAGATATCGGAAGAATTGACGACCCGATGCTGGAGGTGCCCGACAAACCAAAAAAAGCCGATTACCTCATTATTGAATCTACCTATGGTGACAGGCTTCACCCCTCTGTTGATACAGAAAAACAATTCAGTGAGATACTTCACCGGGTTGCTGACAGAAATGGCATCCTGATCGTTCCCAGTTTCACTGTTGACCGTGCCCAGGACTTCATGTACCTGTTCTGGAAGCTGGAACAGAAGAAAGACATCCCGGAGTTCCCCATCTATCTGGATTCACCCATGGGTGTCGATGTAAGCAAGGTGTTCAATAAATATTACAGGTGGCACAAGTTGGGGCCGAAGGTCTTTGATGAAGTATTCAGAAATACAAAAATGGTCAGGTCATACAAAGACACAGAGAAGCTTGCCGCCGATAAACGGCCGAAGATAGTCATCGCCGGAAGTGGCATGATGAATGGCGGAAGAGTTCTTACCTACCTGAAAAGGCACCTCAGCAATCCCGACTCAACCATTATCATCCCCGGGTACCAGGCTGAGGGAACCCGGGGCAGAAGCATTCATGACGGAGTACATGAAATAAAGATCCATGGTGAATACTATCCCGTCCGCGCCCATATTGAAGACATTCGAACCATGTCATCGCATGCCGACCAGGCTCAGATCATCGACTGGCTTTCCGGGTTGCAAAAAGACCCGGCATGCATTTTTATCAACCACGGCGAACCAAAATCATCAGATGCACTTCGGATCAAACTGCAGGATACTTTCGGATGGAAAGTTGTGATACCTCAGCTTGAGGATATATTTCAACTCTGAGAATCGTTCTAAAAGACAACATAATTAATTTTTGAGTCTCCATAAATTTGAGATAAAATCAGCCTGCTGTGATATCACAATAGAATCCACAGAGAACTTATACATAATATGTTGTTTTTCTTTCACTTAGGAACGCATAACAAAACTACTCCCAGAGGAGATAAGAACAAGTCCGATGCCTGAATAATATACTCCCTCACGCTCCCGGCCAAAAGAATAAATTATTTTTCTTCCAAAAGAATTTTGCATTTCAGCAAGGAATGCTTATATTTGAGCGAACGAACAACTTATTATTAACCCAAAATTAACACACATGAGAAAATTTACACTTTCTGTGCTGATACTATTGGTATCAGTTTTTTTTATGGGGCAAACTGCCCTGGGACAAGCAATGCACTCCAAAACACTGGACATTGTTAAGACAGCCATTCCGGTTGTCGATGTTGCCAAAGCTACGAATGATTTCGACTTTGCCGATATGTACTCTATTGACTTTGAGGACGAGGTTGACTGGACATTCGATTTCACACCATGGATAGCTGTTGATGCCGATGGGCTCACTACTTATACCATGACAGGTATTACCTGGCCACATGGAGGGGAACCACAAGCCTTTATCGTATTCAATACGGCTACAACAGATCCTCCTACACTTGACGACCCTGAGCTCCAACCATATGAAGGAGACAAATTCGGAGCCTGTTTAGCAGCTGTTCCTGATGGTGCATTAGGCAATGATGACTGGTTCATCTCCGATATGGTTTCGTTGGGTGCCGACGGTAAAGGAGCATCATTCAATTTCTGGGCTAAAACCTATACAGACCAGTATGGTCTTGAAAGGTTCAATGTTGGAGTTTCTACTACAGGTACTGCTCCTGCAGACTTTACCATTATCTCAGGTGCCACTTACATTGAAGCTCCTATGGCTTGGACTGAATACAACTATGACCTTTCGGCTTATGCCGGTATGGATGTCTATGTTGCCATTCAATGTGTAAGCTATGATGCTTTTATCTTTATGATCGACAACCTGGTCATTGATCCGGGTGCTGCCGGTGGCGACTGTGAAAATTTCGATGCTTTAACAACTGGTCTTGGTGTTGCCGACCAGTTAGGCGGACTCTGGACTACATGGAGTGGAGGTCCCGCTGATGATGCAATGGTTACAGATGTACAATCTAACAGCCCTGACAATTCATTTGTAGTTGATGCCGGTGCTATCGACCTTATACGTCAATTTGGCCCCGATCCCATTTCAGCTGGCATGTGGATGTATTCTCACTATATATATGTTCCAACAGGATTTTCAGGTTACTTCAATGTTCAGACTGACCCCACTCCGGGTATAGGCTGGAACCTGGAAGTGTTCTTTGATGATGATGGAACAGGTTATTTTGCAGGCCAGAGTACAGAAACCTATGTTTACGACATGGATACATGGTTCATGGTTGAAATTATGTATGACCTTGATCAAGGAATTGGCCGGGTATACTTTGATGGTGCATTAATCGTTGAATTTGTAAATGCAATGACCATTGGCGGTATCGATTATTTCGGAGCTGATACCGGAGGTGATCCCGGAGCTTATTACGATGATGTATGCTTTGCTGAAGTTATTCCTCCCGGCAACTGTGACGATTTCGATGCTTTAACAGCCGGTCTTGGTGTTGCCGATCAGTTAAGCGGACGCTGGACTACATGGAGTGGAGGTCCCGCAGATGATGCAATGGTTACAGATGCACAATCTCACAGCCCTGACAATTCATTTGTAGTTGATGCCGGTGCTATCGACCTTATACGCACATTTGGCGACGATCCCATTTCAGCTGGTATGTGGATGTATTCTCACTATATGTATGTTCCAACAGGATTTTCAGGTTACTTCAATGTTCAGACTGACCCCACTCCGGGTATAGGCTGGAACCTGGATCTGTATTTCGATGACGATGGAACCGGTCATTTTGATGGCCAGAGTACAGAAGTCTTTGATTACACACCCGATACATGGTTCATGGTTGAGATTATTTATGACTTTGACGCAGGAACGGGCCAGGTATTGTTTGATGGTGTAATAATCCTGGACTTTGTAAATACCCTGACTATTGGTGGTATTGATTATTACGGAGCTGACACTGGAGGTGATCCCGGCGCCTATTACGATGATGTGTGCTTCATGGAATATATTCCTCCACCTGACTGTGATAATTTCGATGCTTTAACAGTTGGTCTTGGTGTTGCCGATCAGTTAGGCGGACTCTGGACCACATGGAGTGGAGGTCCCGCAGATGATGCAATGGTTTCGGATGTGCAATCTTACAGCCCTGACAATTCCTTTGTAGTTGATGCCGGTGCCATTGACCTTATTCGTCAATTTGGTGCCGCCCCCATATCAGCCGGTCAATGGTTGTACTCTCACTATATGTATGTTCCAACAGGATTTTCAGGTTACTTCAATGTTCAGACTGACCCCACTCCGGGTATTGCCTGGAACCTTGATCTGTATTTCGATGACGATGGAACCGGCCATTTTGATGGCCAGAGTACAGAAGTCTTTGATTACACACCCGATACATGGTTCATGGTTGAGATCAATTATGACCTCGACGCAGGATTGGCCCAGGTATTGTTTGATGGTGTAGTAATCCTGGAATTTGTAAATACTTTGACAATTGGTGGTATTGATTATTACGGAGCTGATAGTGGAGGTGATCCCGGTGCTTATTACGATGATGTTTGTTTCGGTATTGGTTGGGAAATCGTAGGTATTGATGAAGGATTCTTCATGCCAAATACGATATCAGTTTATCCAAATCCGGCCTCAAGCAGGATCACAATAGAGTCAGAAAGTATTATTGATGAAGTCATGATATACAACAATATGGGTCAGTTAGTATATTCAGGCCAATTCGATAATAACCAGATAATGGTGAATACTTCAACCTTCATCACAGGCATGTACATTGTACAGGTCAGAAGCGGTGAAGCTGTTGAAATCCGTAAACTTATAATTGAATAAGTTTAAGGGGTAGGATTATCAAAAAAGGGGCTTCGGCCCCTTTTTTTTATGGCATGATTCATGCGTAAATATGCAATAAAAGATAATAGGCGTTGTTAATAGGTATAGCAGATGGATATAAAGCCTTAATAAAGCTTAGTCTGTCTAAAAAGAATACACTTATAAATAGCCCGCAAAATAATATTGTATATTTGCTTCCATAAAATAACCGTCTCTATGAAAAGGATCTTGTTATCAGTTGTTGGCATCTTTATTATCGGGTCTGTTTTTTCCCAGATAGTGAACGAATCAACAATCAGGAAGTTTAACATCGGTGTCGGTATGTCAACAGATATCTGGCAAGGGCTGCCTCCTGACATGAAGGCACGTACCATCAACCAGGGTGCACAGGTATTTGGGATGTATAATTACAGGGTCAAAGAAAGTTCGATCTATCTTGCAGGAGGGATAGGCATTGGCATGCATAATATGTATTCCGATAACTATATCGCTGATGTCAGGGCTGATTCTATTTCATTTCTGAAGATCCCCGGCGACGTCGACTATAAGAAAAGCAAACTGGCACTGACATATATTGATGTGCCCCTGGAGTTCAGGATCAAGACAGATAAGCATTTTCGCATTGCCTTTGGTTTTAAATTCGGATTTCTGATCGATGCGCACACTAAGTATAAAGGCAACCGTTTTACTATTGCCGACGATGGAACTACTGAAACTGATCGTGTGAATGTAAAAGTTAAGTCGAAAGACGTAAAGCAGGTAGAAACCTGGCGTTACGGACCAACTTTCCGTATCGGGTATAAGTGGTTTAACCTTACAGTATATTACCAGCTCTCAAAGGTGTTTAAAGTAGATAAAGGACCACAGCTTTACCCTATCTCTATCGGGCTGGCGGTTATTCCGTTCTAAATCAATTTTACCTAGTGTCAAGTCAAGCGCATTTTAGCCACACCAAGCCTTGCTCTTTTTGCTGCTGACTTCTTTAAAAAATCATTGCGTAGCTACGGCTATGCTCAAATTTTTTGCATCGTCAGCAACAAAAATTTCTACGACTTATGCGACACAATACACTTGACTTAACTCTAGTAATAGAGGATCAGCAGGAAGGTTCCAAAAAAACCAAGGATATACCCTGTATATATCTGTGCCTGTGTATGAGTTCCTGCACGCAATCGTGCAAAACCAACAATTCCACTTATCAGTATTGTTATAACAATCAGCCACATAATATCGATAAGTAACACTGTTTGCAGGCCGATTAGTATGCCCAAAACCCCACCCATCGAAACAGTATGTGCACTTATTTTCCAGAAGATATTGATCAACAAAGTTAACACCGCAAGGATACTTGCACCAAGCAGACAATAATAATATACCGGTGAGATGTTGATCTGCCAGATCATATAACAGGACACTAAGAAAAAGATAGAAGTGGCGATATATGGGTAGAGACGCTCTTCCCTGCTGTCTAATAGCAGGCTTTTGACAAGTTTAAGGCGGTACATCCCATACAGAATGATCAGTGGAAATATTGCTGATGTTATGAGTACCAGGATAATGATCTTCCATTTGGCTTCATCCGGTATCATGAGCGCGAAGAACACATTCAGGTTGATCAGCACAGCAATAAGATATGTTGGTATCAGCAGGGGGTGAAAAATAACAGATATAACCTTTGCTAAACGCTCTTCCATTTTCTTTTAATAAGCCACAAATGTAGTTTTATTTGGTGAGATGAAGTGCTCAGAGTTCCTTGCGCAGCCTGGCCACCGGAATGTTAAGTTGCTCCCTGTATTTCGCCACTGTGCGCCGTGCGATATTGTATCCTTTCTTCATCAGGATATTGGTGAGCTGCTCGTCCGTATAGGGCTTGCCCTTATTTTCGCCATCTACACATTCGCTGAGTATCTTCTTGATCTCCCTGGTCGATACTTCTTCCCCTGACTCGGTCTGCATTGACTCCGAGAAAAAGCTTTTAAGCAGGAAAGTTCCAAACGGCGTTTGAACATATTTGCTATTTGCAACCCTTGATATAGTAGATATGTCGAGGTTTACAATGTCAGCAATATCCTTGAGGATCATAGGCCTCAGCTTTGTCTCGTCTCCGCTAAAAAAGTACTTATGTTGAAATTCCATGATAGCATTCATGGTAACAAAGAGTGTATTTTGCCGCTGACGGATGGCTTCCATAAACCATTTCGCTGAATCAATCTTTTGCTTCACAAACATGAAGGCTTCCTTTTTCTGCTTGTCCTTCCTGTTCTCGGCATAAGCTTCCAGCATATTTGTATAAGCACGGCTAAGCCTTAGTTCGGGAGCATTTCGGGAGTTCAATGTCAATTCCAGTTCACCATTGGTATTGTGAATGATAAAGTCGGGAATGACATATTGATTGGTCTTGGTGGTTTCGCTGAGGGAATTGCCGGGTTTTGGGTTAAGCTTGAGAATCTCGTTCAGAGCTTCCTTCAGCTCTTCCTCGCCAACCCTTGCCTTTTTCATGATCTTCTCATAATGCTTCTTGACAAATTCATTGAAATAGTTTTCAAGGATAAAAACAGCACGGTCAATGGCCGGGTTATTTTCAACTTGCTTACGTCTCAACTGAAGGAGAAGGCATTCTTGCAAGCTACGGGCCCCAATACCGGCCGGATCGAATTCCTGCACTATCTGCAAGACTTCCATGATCTCATCATCTGCCACCTGTATATTTTGTGCAAAGGCCAGGTCATCGACCATGGCGCTGATATCCCGCTGAAGGTATCCTGAATCATCGAGGTTACCAATGATCGTTTCAGCAATAGCATTTTGCTTTTCAGTAAGGATCCTGAGCCCTAACTGTGAGAGGAGCATATCCTGAAAGCTCAGGCCGGCGGCATATGGGATCTCTTTTCTTTCATCATCCACCCCCTGGTTATTCGTGCTGGTTTTATAGGATGGGATGTCATCGTCATCAATGTAATCATTCAGGTCAAACTCATCGTCCTTGCTGTCATAATCATCTTCTGCACTGTCATCACTGGACTCATCGCTGCCGTCGACGATCTCACCCTGATCCTCATCGGTGTTGTCGGATTCCTCCAGTGCCGGGTTCTCTTCAATTTCCTGTTTGATCCTCTGCTCCAAGGCCATCGAAGGGATCTGAAGCAACTTCATCAGCAGGATCTGCTGTGGTGACAGCTTTTGTAGAAGCTTTTGCTGAAGTCGTTGATTGAGCATAATTCAGATTCTGTTCTTCAATGATGTTTACATCATCTAAAAATAGTAAAATAGAAATAAAAAACCAATATAAATAAAGGTATTTATACCTGATTTATCAAAATTCAGCATTTTGAGGCGTTCGCGGGAAGGGTATCACATCCCGTATGTTTCCCATTCCGGTAACAAAAAGCATCAGGCGTTCGAAACCAAGGCCAAAACCACTATGAGGCACCGTACCAAATTGCCTGGTTTCTATGAACCACCACATACTTTCTTTTGGGATCTTCATTTCCTCTATGCGCATGAGCAATTTGTCATACTCTTCTTCACGTTGTGATCCGCCAATGATCTCACCAATCTGGGGAAACAGCACATCCATTGCACGAACTGTTTTACCATCATCATTTTGCTTCATGTAAAAGGCCTTGATATCTTTAGGGTAATCCGTAATGATCACGGGTTTCTTGTAATGCTTCTCCACAAGGTAGCGTTCATGCTCCGATTGGAGATCTGCACCCCAGCCTTCAATGGGAAAACTGAATTTTTTCTTTTTATTATAATTGGAGTTTCTAAGTACATCTATGGCTTCGGTATAAGATATTCTTTCAAATTTTTCTGCTAATACAAATTCAAGCCTTTCTATGAGGTTCATTGGTGAGCGGTCCTGCTCTTTTTTATGCTTTTCCTCCTCTTTCAGGCGATTATTGAGGAATTCAAGGTCTTCCATGCAGTTCTCCAGGACATACTCCACAAGATATTTCAGCATATCCTCCGCCAGGTCCATATTATCATTGATATCGGCAAAGGCAACTTCCGGTTCAATCATCCAGAATTCAGCGAGATGCCTTGAGGTATTTGAATTTTCGGCACGGAAGGTAGGCCCGAAGGTATAAACCTTTGACATGGCCAGGGCAGCCAGTTCAGCTTCAAGCTGTCCGGAAACAGTCAGGTTGGTTTCTTTACCAAAAAAATCCTGAGTATAATCTACATTGCCCTGCTCATCCAGTGGCGGGGACTTCGGGTCCAGTACACTCACCCTGAACATCTCTCCTGCCCCTTCAGCGTCGGAACCGGTAATGATCGGCGTATGAATATTATAAAATCCCCTGTCGTTGAAAAATTTGTGAACCCCGAAGATCATTGCATGGCGGACACGTGTTATGGCACTAAAGGTGGCAGTGCGAAACCGCAGGTGTGCTTTTTCCCTGAGGAACTCCAGGCTGTGACGCTTGGGCTGCAGGGGGTAAACATCCGGGTCGGCAACGCCCAAAACCTCAATGCTTTCCGCCTGTAATTCATTAGCCTGGCCGCTACCGCCTGATTCAACGAGCATTCCGTCGACTGAAACAGATGCACCTGTATTGATCTTTGAAAGAACATCTTCACCAATCGCTGCAACATCGGCAACCACCTGAAGATTCCGGATAGTTGAGCCATCGTTAAGGGCAATGAAAGCCACATTTTTACTTTGCCTCTTGGTTCGGACCCAACCTTTAGCATTTACCTTAACATTTACTTTTTCCGTACCTACAAGGTCAACAATATCTGTTCGTTTCAACTTTCAGTCGTTTAAGTTATTATTATAATCGCAAAATTAATCAAATTTGATTCATTTACCGTTACGGATAAATTTTTCAGCTGAATGCAAAAAAATGGCCAGAGCACAAGACTTTGACCGTCTAAGGGCGACCGGCAAGCGCTTAGCGGAAATTGGGGCCTTCAAACTTCAAATTCTTCTGGCTCCTCAAGCTAAAAATGTTACTTTTGATAGTATAAGCATGTATATCCATGGGCAGTATTATTGAACTTCTGAAGAATACCGGCAGGCCTGCATTAATAGCAGGGCCGTGTGCTGCTGAATCACGAGATCAGGTTATTCGAACAGCTGAAGCCCTGCCCGGGACACCCGGGATTATTGCTTATCGCGCCGGCTTATGGAAACCGAGGACACGCCCGGCTGATTTTGAAGGCGTTGGTGAGAAAGGCCTCGCCTGGCTCAGGGAGGTGAAGGAAAAAACCGGGCTTCGGCTTGCAGTGGAGATTGCCACCCCTGCACATGCAGAAGCCTGTTTAAAATCCGATATTGATATTGTGTGGATCGGGGCACGGACTGTGGTCAGCCCCTTTATTGTAGATGAAATTGCCCGGGCACTCAGCGGAAGTGATGTCTGTGTAATGGTGAAAAACCCGGTCAACCCTGACCTCAGCCTATGGGCAGGGGCAATAGAGCGGCTGAAAAAGAAAAATATCACAAATCTTGCTGCTGTGCACAGGGGTTTTGATGTTTATTATAGTAAACCATACAGGAATATCCCCTTGTGGGAGATCCCCATCGAGCTAAAAAATGATTTCCCCGGACTGCCTGTACTTTGCGATCCAAGCCATATTGGTGGTAATCGTGAA
>JAGLEK010000565.1 GCA_023145125.1 Bacteroidales bacterium
AATATCCCTCTTTCACGTATTCCCGGTAAAATAACATCAAGCAGGTACTCACTAAAATAACGGTTGGTGAAAAACTGTTTCAATGGGATGCCAAAACCCATTTTATCGCGGAAAGCAAAATCATTTCCAAAAATACCGGCTGTCATTTTTTTCAACAAATACTTTTCTGTATTATATCCCTCTTTGCTTTTGCGCTGCAACAAATACTTTTCAGGAATATTAAAAGATTTTTCAACCACCTCATTGTCAAGAAAAGGAACCCTGTTTTCTATAGAATGTGCCATTGACATTTTATCCTGACGTATAAGAAGATCAGGAAGGTAGGTTTGCATCTCGTATTTCACCTGTCGGTCGAATCGGCTACCATTAAGCGATTTATATAAATGTTCTCTGCCGTAAAATGCCTTTTCGTTATCAAAATCATTATATAATTGTTTGGCCAGGTCGATCTTCATGTAAGCAGTTGCTGAAATAGTCCGGTAAACAGGGTCTAAATACTTGATCAAGCTCAGGGGGGCGGCATAATTGTTTTTTATTTCTGACAGAAACCTCCTGCTTGTAAAAGGATACATTATGTTGTAATACCATTTATACCCACCAAATACTTCATCAGCACCTTCGCCACTCAACAATACAGTTACATATTCTTTAGCCCTTTGAGATAAGAGATAAATACCAATGGTATTGGGATGATTAACAGGTGCCTCGAAATGCCAGGTGGCTTTTTCAATATGATCCAGATAGTAAGATGCTTCTAATGGAAATTTATGCGCTGAAATGTTCAACTGCTCAGCAACCTGATCAATGTATTTTTCTTCATTATAACGGGGATCACCAAACACAATGGATACACTTTCAAACTGCCCCCTATTGCTGTTTTGCTTAGCGAACCAGGTAACCAATGATGAATCAATTCCTCCCGAAAGCTGGCATCCAAGCTTTACATCACTCATTAACTGGCTCTTTACACTTTTGCTCAGCATATTCCCCAGATGTTTCTCAACCGAATCAAAGCTCATATCATTTTCTGTTTCACGGGTGTATTGATTCACATCAAAATAGCGATGCTTGATTAAACCGGCTGAATGAGTGAATGTTAGGTAATGACCGGGTTTCAGCGAATGAATGTCTTTGAACAGAGTTCCTTCAAGATTATTTCGAAAAATCAAATATTCATTTAATTGGTTTTCTTCAAGCTGAAAGTGAAAATTATCGAGATAGTTGAAACTCTTCAGTTCCGATGAAAAAGCAAGTATCTCCGAATTGGAGATGTAATACATAGGCTTAATACCAAAGCGGTCGCGTGCAATATACAGCTTTCCCTCACGCATGTCAGCTATCACAATGGCAAACATTCCATTTAGCCGGTTAATCATTCCCCGGAATCCATACTTCAGGTATAAAGCAAGTACAATTTCTGTATCTGTTGTGCTTTTAAACTTATAGCCCCATTCTGTCAGCTCTTTTTTATAATCAAAAGCATTATAGATCTCGCCATTCAGGGTAAGCAATACCTTTTCATCAGGGCTTGCCATAGGCTGGTGGCCATTCATAGAAAGATCGAGTATGCTCAGACGATTAAAGCCCAATACAGCTTCATATGCTCCATCGATCTGCACCGCTTCATTTACTGTTAATTCTATAGAAGAGCTGTTTTTTAAACTAAAGGCACGAATGCCTGAATCATCAGGGCCCCGGTGTTTTTGCACCCTCAACATTTCCCTGATAATATGGCTTGAGCTTACCGGATTTCCCTTCAGCTTAATATATCCTGTTATTCCGCACATAAATGCTGATTGATATTATTAATTGGCATAGTTATACTTTAAGAGGCCGTTTGGAATTTATCTTCATGTTAATGTTATGAATTTTTGAGTCCCTTTGTAAAAAAAGAGTAACTGTCATTCCAAGCGATAGCGAGAAATCTTACAAGAATTATTCTGTCATTTCGAACCACTGTGGGTGGTAATGTGAGTTGGCGGTGAAAAATCTCCCTGGGACCAACCACTTGCCCGGGAGATCTCTCACCCCGATAAAATTTTGTCCTCGAATTAAGTAGCATCTACAGAGATGACAGGGGTGGTGTTCTGGAGCTACCCGCCTGCCTGCGGGCGACCCCTCGTCACTCCGTTTCCCTCGACATGACGGGTGTTTTTTAACATATAGAATTCAGATTTGTTTAAACACTAAATTCTAAACAATTACTCCACTGGAATCCTACTGGTAAAATTTACTTAAATAATTACACCAATATTTTGAACTCAATGAAGAGAGAGACTTATTCATATTTTTTAAGAAGGCGGTGCAAAACTTCTCTATGTGATTCGCAGCGGGTAATATTCAATAGCAGAAGCCGTTTTCTTCTTCCCATAAATTTTGGAAACAAGCCTCGTTTACGCAAGGAAGTGATCGTTTTTCCAAAATATGGCTCAATATAAGCATCATACATTGGTTTCACCTGCTCGCAATACTTTCGAAATTCAATTTCCAAGAGTTTGTCATTTGCAATGATTGCATTTAGCTCAGCAATGCGTTTCATAAAGGTCTTTTCTTCTGTCTCACTTAAATGAATAACACCGGGTTCCTCATCACATTGTTTCAGGGGAATAATATTAAAATCAATCTTTTTTGAAATTTTTAAGCGTACCACATAGCCCTGGTTCCATGGTGTATTTACTTTTCCGGGCCAATCGTAAATAAAATTCCCTAATCCATAAAAGACGGGCTTCCCCTTATACACTTCATATCCGGAGTAAGCGTGTGTATGGTGAGAGATAATGGCATCTGCACCAATATTTACATAGTGCCTGTATAACTCTTTTATACGGGGCGACGGTAAATGATAAAATTC
>JAGLEK010000566.1 GCA_023145125.1 Bacteroidales bacterium
GTCCCACAAACTGCCTATTTGCATGCTCTTGATGCAACGGGCAGAGAGAGTATGCTCTACGGCTACTATAATGACGACGAAGAAACACCTGACATCGACAAGCAACATTTACTTGGTCTATGCTTTATTTGCGAGGGATATAATATTAAAGTCCTTGCAACAGACTATTGCTCAACTCACAGCAAAATGGATAATTCGTACCAGCTGCACGAACAATACGGATTTATATCCTTTGCCGCCAACGAACGAGATTTGAATAATATACCCGATTATCCGGCAACACCACACAATGTTAATGGTGATGACATAAGTGATATTTCCCAGGCAAAGAATTTCCTGTATTTAATAAACAGCGAGAAATTCGCTACAAAACAAGATTTTATAAATGCTGTATCAGCCTCGGATTATGATGCAGTAATAATGGATCTGTATCATAACGAAGAAATCTATACGCATTCTGAAATTGATCAGCTGAAAACCAAGCAAAACGGTGGAAAACGTCTCCTGATCTGCTACATGAGCATAGGTGAAGCCGAAGATTACCGGTATTACTGGCAGGAAAGCTGGGAAACTCATAAACCTGCTTGGCTGGGAGCAGAAAACCCTGACTGGGAAGGAAATTACAAAGTAAGTTATTGGGAAACCGGGTGGCAGGATATCATTTTTAATAATGACAATTCATATCTGAAAAAAATCCTTGATGCCGGTTTTCATGGAGTATATCTTGATATAGTTGATGCTTTTGAATACTTCGAAGAAGACTGAAAAACATTTGTTTACACTATTATATAATTTCCGGACCGCCCTCCCCATTTGCAAATAACAGCATGATTTTGTAGATTTACAGTTCTATATCACAGACTGGTCACAATCGGCACTATCAAATCTAACAAGGCAGGAACAATTCCCCATTTTGAAAAATTTTGATAAAGTGTTGTCGTGATGAGAAAGGAAAAGCCACAAAAAATAAGCATCTCCCAGAGATCCGATAATGGACAGGAAAGATTTAAGAATCTTTACGGACATATCCAGCCCGAGGAGCAAATCCGGCTCTTAGCTTCAGTTGTTGAGCAATCCACCGATGGAATGGCGATCGCTGACATGCAGGGTAAAATAATTTTCGTCAACAAGACATGGGTCAGCATGCATGGCTACGACAATGCAGAGGAACTTGTCGGCCAAAACCTGAGTATTTTTCATAACAAGAAACAACTTAAGGAAGAGGTTGAACCATTTAACCTGGAAGTCAAGAGAAAGGGGTCCCACTCTGGTGAGGTCGAACATGTGCGCAAGGATGGAACAATATTTTCTACACAGATGACATCCTCATTGCTCAGGAATGAAAATGACATTCCGATTGCTATGACCGGTGTAGCAACAGATATTACAAAACGAAAGCAGGTAGAGGAATCGCTCCGGGAGAGTGAAGTCCGTTATCGTACATTGTATAACTTGTTGCCATATGGAGGAGAAGTTATTAATACTAAAGGGGAAATCATAAATTGCAGTCCGTCAACGGCACGGATGCTCGGTTATGAAGTGTCTGAATTAATCGGACAACATATCACCAAACTGGTCGATCCTGCTTTTCTTAGTTTATTCCGCCTGAAATTCCCACAACTTATAAGTGGGAAACCTATAACTGTGGAAATCCGCATGCTTCGTAAAGATGGCACAAAACTGGATATTCTGCGTGCCGCTCAACCCATTTTGGATAAAAATGGCAAGGTTGAAGCTATTCTGGCTTTAAATGTTGACATCAGCAAACGCAAAAAGGCTGAATCAGAACTAAAAAATAAAAATAAGGAATTACAGGCGAGCATAAAGCGTATCCGTAGTATTAACATTGAACTGGAAAAAGCCAGGGAAAAGGCCGAAGAAAGTGACCGCCTGAAATCTGCCTTCCTGGCTAATATGAGCCATGAAATCCGCACTCCGATGAATGGGATCCTCGGCTTTGCCAATCTGTTGAAAGATCCCAAACTTACAGGTGAAGAGCATGAAATGCATATCCGCATTATTGAGCAAAGTGGACACCGCATGCTCAATATCATCAATGACCTTATAGATATTTCAAAAATTGAATCGGGTCAGATGGAAGTTTCTCTGACAGAATCGAAAGTTAACGAACAAATCGAATACATCTACAGCTTCTTCAAACATGAAGCTGAAAATAAAAGGCTGAAGATCTCATTCAATAATGATTTACCGGCAGAAAAATCAATAATTAACACTGACCGGGAGAAGATGTATGCGATTCTTACCAACCTGGTAAAAAATGCCATTAAATATACCCATGAAGGCGCAATAAAATTTGGCTACAAGAAAAAGGGGGATTTCCTTGAGTTTTATGTAAGCGACTCCGGCATTGGAATTGCCCGTGACAAGCAACAGCTCATCTTCGACCGCTTTGTCAGGGCCGACCTGTCTTTATCCAGTCAATACGAGGGGGCAGGATTGGGCCTGTCCATTACAAAAGCTTATGTAGAAATGCTTGGTGGCAAGATATGGGTGAAATCTGAAGAGCATAAAGGATCAAAGTTCTATTTTACTATCCCGTACGCCCCCCCTGTTTGCGACTAACAGCAGGAATTTGTAGATTTACTGAGTCAAATACACGGTGCGGGAACACTCAGCACCGTCAAGTTTAATCTTCTAAGAACATTTTCTATCATGAAAAATTCAATTAGCATCCAGATCACGCTTGCGTTGATTACTGTTTTATTTACTTTCGCTCCTGCTTCCTTTGCACAGGAAACCGAGAAGGCAGTCCCCGTCTTTGAAGACGGCGAGGCCCAGGTAGTACCCGCTTTTGAGGACTCCGACAAATGGATCAGGCACGACCTATGGGTTGAAACAGAATTTGATACCGATGGCGATGGCAAACCCGATCGTATGCATGTGGCTGTTACAAGGCCGGAACAAACCGATACCGAAGGCCTGAAGCTTCCTGTGGTATACATCTCAAGCCCCTATTTTGCCGGTGTTGCATCCGGGTCATATGAATATTTCTGGAATGTAAGGCATGAGCTGAACGCCATCCCGCCTGTGCGTGTACATCCACCTGAGATCAAGCGCCGTGGGGAGCGCCCCATCATCTCGAATTCTCATATAAATACATGGGTGCCACGCGGCTATATCGTGGTTCATTCATCCTCACCCGGAACAGGGCTTTCTGATGGTTCACCCACCGTCGGTGGCGATAACGAGTCCCTGGCACCCAAAGCTGTCATCGACTGGCTCTGTGGCCGGGCAAAAGGCTACACCGAGCGTGAAGGTGATGAAGAAGTTGAAGCATTCTGGTCGACAGGCAAGGTGGGAATGACCGGAACTTCATACAACGGCACCATTCCTGTTGCTGCAGCAACCACAGGCGTTGAAGGCCTGGAGGCCATTATCCCCATTGCACCTCTTACATCTTATTATCACTACTATCGTTCAAACGGATTGATACAGAGCCCGGGGGGCTGGAAAGGTGAAGATATTGATGTTATTTATGACTTCATCCACAGTGGCGATGAATCCAAAAGAGAATATGGCAATGCAGTGGTCAGGGATGGCGAAATGGCAGAAGGCATGGACAGGATCTACGGTGATTACAATGATTTCTGGGATAGCCGTGACTATCTGCAGGATATGGAACCTTTCAAAGCAGCCCTGTTGATGTCGCATGGTTTTAACGATTGGAACGTGATGCCGGAACACAGCTACCGCATATATGAAGCAGCAAAGGCAAAAGGCGTCCCCACACAACTCTTTTACCACCAGGGCGGACATGGCGGCCCGCCACCCATGACGATGATGAACAGGTGGTTTACACGATACCTGCATGGTGTCGAGAACGGCGTAGAAGATGATGCCAGGGTTTGGATCGTACGCGAAAACGACGAAAGGACTGATCCGACATCTTATGAAGACTATCCTAACCCTGATGCATCTCCTGTGACATTGTTTCTCACTGCCGGTGCCCCGGAACAGGGAAAGCTGGGAACAGAAACTGTATCCGGACAAGGAACCGAGACCCTGATCGATAATTTTTCTTTTTCGGGCAAAGCACTGGCAAAAGCTGAAATTACAAGCCATCGCTTGCTCTATGTTACGCCAGAGCTTTCTGATGCAGTTCATATTTCCGGCACAACAAAAATTACTATTAAGTTATCCTGTAATAAACCGGCAGCCAATCTTTCAGTCTGGCTGGTTTCTTTGCCATGGACAGAAAAAAGGAAGCCAAAGATCACGGACAATCTTATTACCCGCGGATGGGCCGATCCTCAAAACTACCGCTCTCTTAGCGAAAGTGAACCCCTGGAGCCCGGAAAGTTTTATGAAATGACCTTTAACCTACAGCCTGATGATCAGGTAATTCCTGAAGGGCAACAAATTGGGCTCATGATATTTTCCAGTGACCGTGATTTTACACTCTGGCCCGATCCCGGTACTGAACTGACCATCGATCTGGAAGGAACAAGCATTACTTTGCCTGTTGTGGGAGGCATCGAAGCTTTTGAAAAAGCTGTAGTGAATGATTAATGAAGATTAGGAATGAAGAAACTCGAATCATTCAACACTCATTTTAACATTCTTCACTAATCACTAATAATTCTTCCTATGGAATCAATTACCAAAATATTCAAGATCGGCAACGGCCCTTCCAGCAGCCAGCAACTTATAGCTTCTCATAAAACTCGTATTCATATTTCAGCACATAATGCTGATTCCTCCCTGCGCCGTGGGTGTCAATAATGGCTTCTGACTCAGTTATGTTGCCATCGGCATCGAAGGTGCGTTCAATCCGTGAGTTGATCTTGCCCTGCTCATTCAATTCTTGCTGAACTATCGCATTTCCCTGTGAATCGTATTCAATCAAGGTCGTAATTTTCCTGTCAGGAGATTCTTCGTTTACCTTAACGATGTGCCCCTTTTCATCACGCTCATATGCTACCCTGAATATGAGATCTCCTTCATCACTGTACGATGCTACTGATGAAAGTTCGCCATCCTCAGCATATTCATTCACGACCCTGGTTGTTGCATTCGTTTCAGCCATCCAGGTCTTCTCTTCCAGAATATGGCCTTTTTCATCATAGCCGGTTTCCTTGCGATATACCACCTGGCCGTCCTCGTCTCGCGATTCATGCAGTACTTCATCATTTCCCTCATAAACAAATTTTTCTACCATTTCTACTTCATCCTCATCTGTCTTCACCTCCTTTTCAAGCAGTTTGCCGGCATCATCATAGCGGTAGGTGATAGTATCTTTCGAGCCGTCGAGATAATTCTTGTATGCAAACTGGGCTTTACCATCTGCATCCACATCATATTCCATATCGTCGATCAGGTCACCGTTTTCATCCCATGAGCGGTCGGCTATCTTCACACCTTGTTCATTATAGACATAACCGTAGTTTTGCTCAACACCCCCCTCTGCATCATACTTGATCTCGCTAAGTGTCCTTCCCTCCGGGTCATAGGTGGCTTTACTAAATACCCCTCCCTTAAGTTCAAACTCCTCCGAGTTGATATCCTTTAATACATAATCGTATTTGTACAGGCTGATTGATTTGATCTTACTCATAATGCAATAGCATTTAAAATTTGCCTAAATTTACTGCAAATATCGAAGCCAGAAACCAGAAACCAG
>JAGLEK010000567.1 GCA_023145125.1 Bacteroidales bacterium
CCGCTCTGAATTTTCAGGGCGGTTTTTTTTATCCTGACCTCACAGGTCCATAAAACAAACCCTAAATCCTAATTACCTAAATTCGAAACAAATTCAAATGTTTCAAACTCCAAATCCAAAAAGAATTGCAGGATGAGTCGTTATAAATTAAGCCTTGATTTAATTTGTTCAAATAATTCCTCAGCATTACTTGGTCTGGAAGCTTTCTTCTCTACAACATTGCCGTGTTTATCTACAACAATATATGTAGGCAACTGTCCAAAAAAATCAGCTTTTCGCATGAAATCATTTGTCCAACCTGTGAGGTCTTATTTCTTAGAAAACATACTGAAATTCACCTTCCCATACTTTCTATTCTGGTCCAGGTTTGGATGTTCTGAAAAGTCAATACCGGCAGAATGCTCAACGATCAGCCAGCCATCTTTGTCAAGGAGGTCGTTTTCAAAGATCAGGTCCGGTATAGTCTCGATCCCTTCCAGGTCGTAAGGGGGATCGGCAAAAATGATATCAAAATTTTTCCCGCTGCGCTTAATGTAGGTAAACACATTGGCCCTGATCACAAACAGGTTCTTCAGATCGAGTTTACGTGAGGTTTCGGTAATAAAATTCACACATCGTGGATTCATCTCGACACTGTGTACCTCGGCAGCGTCTCTGGATGCAAACTCATACGAGATGCTTCCGATGCCCGCAAAGAGGTCGAGTACCTTTAAGCCCTCAAAATCATAATAATTATGCAGTATATTGAATAATGCTTCTTTTGCCATGTCGGTGGTTGGCCGTACGGGAAGGCTGGCCGGGGCATGAATCCTTCTGCCTTTATGATCTCCTCCTATTATTCGCACAATGCAGCATTCAAAAGGTTATAATAATAATGTCCGGGCAACTGATCAAACACAAAGCTATACCTGAAATCTGAATTGCGTTCGATAAAACGCACATGCCTGATATACTTATGAATAAGGTCAGATAGCGGAGAGTGCCTTTCAATTTCCCCCATCATGACCAATTCAACATTCTCCGGGTTCAGGTTCAACTGTTCCACCACAAAGACCAGGTAATACATAAAGTCTTCAGCCGTGTTGTAGAGAAACGAATTATAATAATCCAGCTTTTTATTTTTGATCTGCAAAATATCTATATGGCAGGCTGCGGTATTCACGAACAAAACATTATTATTATCCTCATTCCTGTATTTGAGATACAGGCTTTGAATGATAGCAGAAGAATGATGATATATCAAGGCACCGGGGAAATACTTTTCTGCAAGGTCAGCTATCGGAGCCGGGATATGATATATGGCATATGCATTGGTGCTTTTCAGGTGATCATGCTTAAGATCTGCCAATTGATATGGCCCACCTGCCACATTAAAGTCGAAGATGCTGCTTTTCTCCTCCTCGCTGAAGAGTGCATCCGGCACCAGGGTTGATTTCCCCTGTTCAATGAGAATACGAACCTTGTTAAAAGGCTCGCAAAGCCATTTCAACTCATGCCCGAGCAATTGAACAAGCTTAGCTGTATCGGTTTTCCCGGGTTCGCCCGGAATGTATATTTTCTTGCCGGGATCAGAAAGATCGAACGCCTGTAGATGCAGACATTTATTGGCATTGCTGTCGAATATGCAATAGGAAAATCCATCCGAATGCAAACGGACAGACAGGTCATATTTATAAAACTCTTGCTTATCTAATCCGGGATCAGAATAGGTATGTATTGCTTTGAAGTTATCAGCCATAATATACGGCTAGACTATTACTCCCAGTTACCATCTGTAGAGGGTTCTAACATTGAGCCCACCTTGAGGCCGGGAAATTTTTCAATGTCATCTCTGGCCTTTATCAGGTTAACGATCATCTGCATCTCCATACCTTTAAGGATTTCATTATAATGGGCAGAAGCTTCAAATACGTGTACACTGAGACCTCCCTTATCAACCTCCCCTGCACCCAGGGTGTACATCACGCCGGCACCGGGAATATATGCCAATGAGTCCAGGTTGAAATTCTGCCTTCGGCCATACAACGAATCCGCAACCACAATATATCCAATGGTATCATTGATCGTTTTTGTAAAGGTTGTATCTTCCGGATCGGGCACCTTCTTAACTATCGGGATCTTGCCCTCTCGCAAAAATATGAGCAGCGTATCAAAATTGCCGGCATATTCATTATGCATCTTCTTAAAAATTAGCTGGCCGCTCCTGATATCTTTGAGATCCTGTATAACCACAGCTTCCCGGATATCTTTTTCAGCATTGAATTTTAAAGGTTTATTAATGCTCTCGTAAACAAAGTAAGCAAGAACAATAATGACGAGCAGGAGGACGACCTGAATAATTTTTCTTTTCATTTGAAGAGGTTTTTGAATACACGCAAAGTTAAAACTTTTTTTATACCATATGTTATTAGGTTCAATTATTTAATGAAAGTCTGATTTGCAGGTTTTTATGGCCGGAATTGACTTTCCCACTTATTTTTAGTATCTTAAGCAGTTAAATAAAAAACACATTACCATGCAAACATTTATTTTACTTACAAAATTAGCGCCAGAATTAACGCAACGCATGAAGGACCGTTCAGCAATAGGCGGAAGCTGGCTCGAACTGGTCAAAGACAAATGCCCGGAGGTGAAGTTCATTTCACACTATGCCCTGCTCGGGCAATACGACTTTCTGGATATATACGAAGCCCCCGATATAAACAGTGCTGCAAAGGTATCGATGATCAGCCGGGCCAATGGTGCAATACACGCCGAAAGCTTGCCAGCTATACCTTATAAGGATTATCTGGAGGTGGTAAAAGAAATTTAGGACGCTTCTAAGCGGTCATCTCATTGTACTCCGGAATATCTTCCAGAAAACGATAGGTATTGCCTTTATAATCCATCTGACAGCAAAAATGTTGCAAACCATTGGTAACTACAAGGTATTGCACACTCAAAACTGAATTGTACCTGGCTACCTGGTCAAAAGTATCCTGGGAGATATTAACTTCCGGTGCTTTGCATTCGACGATCATAACAGCTTCCCCCTGCCTGTTATGGATCAGGATATCAGGCCTGCGGCTCATCTTGTTCATTATCAGCTTCTTTTCCAGGATGATCAAACCGGCAGGAACCTGCTTTTGGTTGATGAGATACATGATAAAGTGTTGTCTCACCCATTCTTCCGGTGTGAGCGCCACATACTTTTTTCTGACCTCATCGAAGATGCGCACTTGCCCGTCATCTTTTTTCAGGCGGAATTCATATGAAGGTAGATTCAGTTCCTGCATGATCCGGGCTTAATTATTCTCGATCGTGCGCATGGAGCGATTCTGGATCAGTGAACGCAATGGACGGATGATGCGTTCAAGCAATCGTATGTCCTGGGTGATGATCTCAGCATTACCACGCATTTTTTGAGCAAATGGCAGGTCGACCTGGTAATTGGTTTTCAAGCCATCAGGGAAAGAAACATCCACAGCATACGTATTATCGGCCGGCACAATAGAGATCTTTTCAACATAGCCAGTAACCATCCCGAATTCCATATATGGGTAGTTTTCAAAGCGGATATTAACCTTCTGCCCCACCTTAACCTTTCCGGAACGGTACACCGGCATGGTTAACTTTCCAATAATATTTGATGAATCGAGAGGAACGATGCTGATGATCTTCTCCCCTTCGGTAATATTCTGATTAACAGTCCAGAATTTGTTAAATGTGGCACTGCCATCAATGGGGGCCACGATAAGGTAATCCTGTACCCATCGGTTGATGGCACCTTTCAGATTATTAAACGACTTATGAATTGACAGTTGAATGTCGCTTTTTTCTTGTTCATATTGCAGTTGAAGGTCGAGTTTATCCCCACGCAGCTCATCGATCTTGATCTGTGTATTCGCCAGGTTGGTTCTGGCACCTTCGAAAGCATGTTGCTTTTGCAGGAGATCGCTTTTCGAATTATCCAATTCAGATTGGGATATGGCACTGCTGTTATAAAGTGTTTCCCAGCGTTCATAATCCCTGTTCTCCAATTCAAGGTCTTCTTCGAGGGTTTGCCTTTGTGTGTACATGTAATTATAGTACAGGTTATAGTCACTGATCTGCTGTTCAAGCGTCTCTATCTTCCTGTTGTAATAATCCAGTTCAACAAAATTCTTTAAGTCGAGAAAATCTTTGAGGAATTCGGCATATTCATCCTGTACATCACCTAGCTGCATGTTGTTACTGAAGTTGGAGCCGCTGACAACTCCAAACTTATTCTCATCAAGCAATGGCCTGAACCTGCGTAATTCTTCCCTCAACAGGAACATATCCTCAAATTGTGCCGGGTTTTCTATTACAGCGATGCTGTCGCCACGCGAAACAAGTTGCTTATCTGTGATAAAGAATTCCTCGATCTTTCCTGTTGACCTTGCCACTACATCAGCAGGTGGCTGAGTCGTAACAACTTCAATGTCGAGGTTAGGAACAACTTCAGGGTATCTGAAAAACCAGCTACCCACCAGCAACAGGACAATGATTACAAAAAACAGGCTTGTCCCCCAGCGGATGATCCATGACGGGACACTCCCAAGGATCTCCTGTACAGGCTCGCTGCGGAATTCAATGCGTGTATTTTTGCTTTCTTCTGCCATTTAATATGCCTTAGGGCCTAATTGCCCAGTTCAAGTTGGTTTTTGATCAGCTTATAATATGCTCCCTTGAGTTTCGTAAGTTCATCATGCGTTCCCTTTTCAATTACCTGCCCTTTATCCAGTACAATGATTTGATCGGCATTGGTAACAGTGCTCAGGCGATGTGCCACGATCACTGC
>JAGLEK010000568.1 GCA_023145125.1 Bacteroidales bacterium
TCAACCCTTAATGAAGATTCATCCCAAGCAGGTGAATGAACTCCGCTCTTGTTTCCTGTCGCTCAAAGGCTCCTGTAAAATCTGAAGTTGTCGTAACTGAATTTTGTTTTGCTACTCCCCGCATGACCATGCACAGGTGTTTGGCTTCTATCACGACAGCCACCCCCAGGGGGTTCAGTGTATTCTGGATCGCATCTTTGATCTGTGTGGTAAGGCGTTCCTGCACCTGTAAGCGCCGGCTGTAGGCCTCCACAACCCTTGCGATCTTGCTTAGCCCTGTGATATATCCATCAGGAATATACGCGACGTGTGCTTTCCCGATAAAGGGTATCATGTGGTGTTCACACATCGAAAATACATCAATATCCTTCACGATCACCATCTCACGGTAATCCTCCTTGAACTTGGCCGAATTCAGTATCTCTACCGGGTCAACATCATTGCCATGCGTAAAATATTGCATGGCCTTGGCAACGCGTTCCGGAGTGCTAAGCAAGCCCTCCCGATTCGGGTCTTCCCCAATCAGCTTAAGGATTTCTGTATAATGGCCTTTCAGTTTTTCGATCTTCTCCTGATCAAAGCTGTCTATCCTTTCGTAATCAAGCAGTATATTGCTATTACTCATAATTCATTACTTCTTTATGGTTGTTGATAGCTTTATTTATTTGATATATCGCCTTTTTGCATGAACTCAGAGTTCACCCTCAGCAGGGCAATTACTTCAACGCTCGTGAAGATCACATAAAATATAAAAAAGGTGATGACAAAAGCCCTGGCATCCTCCCTGTTAAGAAGAGCATATGTGACCATCACGGCCATGTATGCCAGCAGCTTGAGCATGGTCGTCAGAATGAAAATATTTACAAACCTCATCGGACGTTTTTCCACAGCCTTATACATATAATGAAAGATGATCAGGGTTGCAAGCAGGAAAAAAACGAGCAGAAATGGAAATGCGGGAGTATAGTATTGTTCCGGAGCATATACATAGACAAGGAAGCCTGCAGCCGTCAAAAGCAGGCTTGTAGTTACAAGGGTTCTGATAAACTTTAATATGGTGCTTTTATAATTCATTTTTTGATAAAGTCTTTGATCACCGTATATATAGCCAGAATAACTGCCAGGATAGAGAGTACGAGCGTAAATACGGGGAATTGCCATTCCACCCATTTATCCAGCTCTCTTCCCCCGAAGGCCCCCGCCAGGATAATCACCAGCATCTGGAAGGCAATGGAAGAATACCTTGCGTACGCCTTAAGCGTTTTTTTCTCTTTCTTTGAGTCCTGTTGTTCCATCGAGGGCAGTTTTGTCTACCCTGGTACCTGACTCACTCATATTACAAGTACCTGAGAATCGGGCACCCGGCTCAATAGACAACTTACTGGTTGTGATCTCACCCGAAAGTTTAGCCGTTGCCTTCAGTGTTAATAATTCAGTTACGATAACCTGTGCCTTTACCTGGCCGGAAACGTCAGCATTTCTGCAGTTAACCTCTCCTTCCACATGCCCTGTCTGGCCGATCACTATCTTCCCTTTTGAATTAATTGAACCGATCAGGGTTCCGTCGATACGGAAATCACCATTTGACTGTATGTCGCCTTTGATTGTTGTTCCGGCGCCAAGCATGTTCACCGATTGTGTGTCGCCATTAATAGTCTTCGCCATTTTTAAATCTGTTAGTTTGAAGCTTAGTCATTGAGATAGTTGATCTCAAAAAACCTTTTGTATAAGTCTGCATCTTTATCCCTGTAAAAGATGGGGTAGTTCTTCATTGATATTATTGTTTCTACGAAATTACCTGTACCCAGCTCACCAAATACATAGGCATCGCCATTGATATCATTGTAATAATCCATCGCATCCTCTGCATTATCAAAGTTCCCGACTGTGATCATATACCGGATATCATCCAGCAAAACGCTGTTGATCGTTAATTCCCGCAAGCTGTAATATTTTAGGTTATGGTCAGATATCCGGACTTTCATCGCGCTCAGCTTTATTGACTGCCGCTTAACGACAAGCAGGTAAAGGTGAGTGGTTTTAGGGTCATAAGCATATGGAGATTCAAATGCCGGTTCCTCTGAAGATTCTGTGCTCGTCCCCGTACCCAGGTCCGGCCGGTCTTTTGCAATGTAATTCAACAGGTCCTGGGCCATGGGGCTCACTTCACTGGAAGGGTAATTCTTTATGATGCCCTTAAGAACAACGGCAAGGGAATCCACAACATCCACCTTACCCACTGCCAATGCTTTCAGGTATAAAAACTTTGGGATCAGGGCAGCAGAATCGCCGTACAACCTCAGAGCCTGATCACTGTTCCCGATAACCGTATAGTACTGGCCTCTCTCAAAAGCTGTATAGGTTCTGGTATACAGTTCTGACAGCTTAGATTCTTTAGCCTTCATATTTTTAAAATAGTCCGGATCCAATATGATCATGGCATAATCACTATCAGGGTAGTCGTTGATTATTAAATTTTTATAATAGTCTGATCGATTCAAGTCGCTAACATCAAGGTAAAGTCTGTACAATTGGTAGTAAACCCTTAACCTGTTTGTGTCATTGGGATATCGTTCTAACAGTTCTTCATAGGATTCGATCGACTTTAAGGTGTTATGAAGCCCTTCAGCATAGATCAGCCCGAGGTTATAAAAAGCTTCTGCGATGGCTTCATCAGATTTTGCCAGCGCATCATCTGAAAATGGAATATCTTTCAGATAATACTCCCTGTTATGCGGATCCAGGGCTTTGATACCAAGAGTATCACCAGCTCTTGCAAGGCTGTCGAGGGCTTCATCCAATAGCTCTTCAGGTTCAAGGGTGATCAGTTGTTTCTCCTGAAGTCGCCACAGATCCTCAAGCTTTCTGCTACCCCATTTACGGATAAACTCTGAGTATCCGTTGCTTAATGTATTGGAATTGTAAAAATACCATTTCGCCCCTCCTATTGGCTGGCCTGTATTAAAACCACTCTGCCCCTGGTCAAATGAAGCCAGGCTCTGTTCCAGTTGCTCTGCCTCGATCTGTCTTTGCTCTTCTTCTATCAGGTTCATGATGATCTCATCAATTATTGCCATGCGCTCCGGCTCCGGCATAAAAGCAAGCATCTGCAGGCTGTCTTCAAGCATTATCACCTTCAGGTTTGCGACCAGTTCTGACAGCTTGGTTGCCTTGTTCCTGATCTCTTCATAATTGGGATAATCCTGTGGTAAGAATGTAACCGCCGTATCATAATATGCCTGTGACAATTCATATTCCGGTACTGCAAAATAAATATCAGCCAGCTCCAATGCCGAGGTAGACTTCTGATAATCGTTTGCAACGCTTCTTGCAACAGATAACCGGAGGTACTCAACACCCAGGCTGTCTTCATTATCTTTAAAAGCAACTTCTGCCAGGGCATAATAAATTTGATCGAGGTAATCTTTATTCTTATCATCACGCAGCATCCTGTCAAGGTACTTGATGATGGTCCTGCTGTCGCCATTGTCAGCTTCATAAGCCCGGGCCATATTGATCTTTGCCTGAAAAGCCATATCGTATTGCGGATTACGCCTGATCACCTCGGCATAAAGCTGTGATGCCTCGTCAAGGTCACCTTCCAAATGGTAGATCTGTGCCAGGATGAATTTTGCACGGGTCTTAAGGTCTTTTTTTCCTGCTACGGCAATGCCATCATAGAGATAGTCGATGGCATAAGTATATTTTTCCTGCTTTATAAAGTGATCGGCCTGGACCAGGGGGAAGTTGTGATAAACAGAGGTCGGGATCTTATTCTCCCCCTCATTCATATCAGTCTCGATAAGGTTTAGTACGGGCTCTGACTTTTCAAACTGCTCCATTTCAATATACGTCCTGGCAAGCCATAGCATGGCGTCGTATTTGGTCGGATTATCTTCATATTCGCGCATGATGAAGCTAAACGAACGCCTGGCACTGTAATAATCACGCTTATAAAAGTATGCTTTTCCGATCAACAGATAGGCGTCATCAATCCACTTAACGTATTCTTTCCCTCCAAAGCGCATAGAATGTTTAAGGATTGTTTTGGAACCCTTTTCAATGGCCCTGTCGAGCAAAGGTGTTACTGTTTTTGCATCCGCATCCGTGCCATAATTGTACATTGGCAGGATCATATTGTAATTATCATCGATCGTGGTCTCCAGTTCTTTTTCCGCCTCGATCAATGCTTCTTTGCCATTCCAGTAAACATTGTAATGGGAAGTGAGGTTATGGTACATCCTCCTGGTAAAAGTGTTCTTCTTGGTAGAACATGATACCATTACCAGCAACAAGCCCCAAATCAGGGTCCTTCCCAATAAACGATATGCTACAACCTTATTCAAGATATTCGGAAATAATAACTGTTTAACTGTTTTTTTTAATAAATATTATTAGATAGCTGCAAATATAGCTAAAGAAATGAGTTAATCAGATTCGATGCGGCAAATATAGGCCACCTGATATGCCGGTATCAGGCGTCCTTCCATTAAAAATAATGCCAGGTATCCAGATGCAGGGATTTTTCCGATATTTGCAAAGCAGCAAAGAAAATAACTAATGGCCAGGAAAAATAAAAGTGACCGGAAATGGTATGGTAAACTGCGCGACAAGTACCGCCTGGTTATCATGAACAATGAAACCTATGAAGAACGGCTGTCGTTCCGTCTTTCCCGCCTGAACGTCTTTCTGCTCACCATAGCTGTGTCGATCATCCTCATCACACTTACCATTTTCATAATTGCTTTCACACCCATCCGTGAGTACATTCCCGGTTATCTCGATGTGAACATACCCGGTAAACTGTACAGGCTTGAGCAACGGGCAGATTCCCTGGAACGTTCTCTCCGTGCCAAGGATCTCTACCTGCGAAATATCAGAAATATCATCGAGGGCAGGGAAATTGTTGATTCTATTGTACCTGTGAGGGATGCCGGCATTGATTATGACAACATTACCATCGAATCTTCCCCGGAGGATTCCATACTCAGGGCGGAATACGATGCCCGGACAAAATACAACTTGTTTTTTTACGAATCTGAAGACCTATACGATGGGGCCCTGCAAATAAGTGATATTGTATTTTTTATTCCGGTAGAAGGCATCATCATCAACAAATTTAACCTTGCAGAAAAACATTATGGTGTCGATATTGCTGCCAGTACTGAGTCAATGATAAAATCGGTGCAGGATGGTACTATAATTTTTTCCGACTGGACAAGTGAAACCGGCCATACAATTGCTATCCAGCACAGCGGAAATTTTATTTCCCTGTATAAGCATAATTCAACGCTGTTAAAAAGCACAGGCAGTTTTGTCAAAGCAGGTGAGCCTATTGCAGTTAGTGGTGATTCCGGTGAGCTCACCTCCGGGCCTCACCTCCATTTTGAACTCTGGCATAACGGCACCCCCGTCGACCCGGAGGAGTATATGACCTTCTAGCAACATAAAAATGAGTAAGAAGCGGATTGCAATACTTGGTTCAACCGGCTCCATTGGGATACAGTCACTCGACATCCTGCGCAGCCATCCGGATCAATTTGCCATTGAAGCCCTCACAGCCGGCAATAATACAAAAGAACTTATCCGGCAGGCCAGGGAATTCCTTCCCAACATGGTAGTCATTGCCAATGAAGCTCATTATAAAGATGTTTCGAATGCCTTGTCAGATCTCGATATAAAGGTTTTTTCCGGCCAGGAATCTGTAGCTCAGATCGTCGGATACGGAGAGATCGATATGGTATTGAATGCCATCGTTGGCTTTGCCGGATTTGAACCAACCATCAATGCTCTGAAAGCAGGCAAGGCCATCGCCCTGGCAAACAAAGAATCAATAGTGGCAGGAGGTGAACTCGTAAACCGGCTCGCCGGAGAAAACCACAGTTTTATCATCCCTGTCGATTCCGAGCATTCTGCCATCTACCAATGTTTAGCGGGAGAATCTTCAGATGCCGTTGAAAAGATATTTCTAACGGCCTCGGGTGGGCCATTCAGGGAAAAAGATATCTCTGCCCTGGCCAATGTCAGTCCGGAAGAAGCCCTTAAACACCCTAACTGGGATATGGGTGACAAGATCAGCATCGATTCGGCCAGCATGATGAACAAAGGCCTGGAGGTAATAGAAGCAAAATGGCTCTTTGGCCTCAAGCCTGAACAGATCGAGGTGGTCATACACCCGCAGTCAGTGATCCACTCCATGGTACAGTTCCATGATGGTTCGGTAAAAGCACAGCTGGGCCTTCCTGATATGAGGCTGCCAATCCTTTATGCGTTATCGTTTCCCGGCCGCCTGCCGTCTGATTACAAGCGTTTCAGCATTACTGATTATCCCACACTAAGTTTTGAGTCACCGGATACAAAAAAATTTCGTAACCTTGCACTCGCTTTTGAAGCCATGAAGGCAGGTGGAAATATCCCATGTGCCATGAATGCAGCCAATGAGATCGCTGTCCGGGCTTTTCTCGAGAAAAAGATCGGGTTCCTGCAAATGCCTGACATCATCGAAAGGTGTATGATCAACATCACAAGAATTGCACAACCAGGATTTGACGATTACGTTGAGACCGACAGCGAAGCAAGGGCAATGGCCCTAAACTATATCAGGAATAACAATGGAAATATTCATTAAAATAGCACAACTTTTGCTCAGTTTATCCATTCTCGTGATCTTTCATGAGATGGGGCATTTTCTGGCTGCAAAAATGTTTCATACCAGGGTTGAAAAATTCTATCTTTTCTTCAACCCCTGGTTTTCAATCTTTAAATTCAATTTCAAAGGCACAGAATACGGGCTGGGCTGGTTGCCACTGGGTGGATATGTGAAGATCAGCGGGATGATCGATGAATCCATGGATAAGGAAGCTATGAAAAAGCCTCCTCAACCTTATGAATTCCGGTCGAAGCCGGCATGGCAAAGGCTGATCATCATGCTTGGCGGTGTGATCGTGAATGTGCTCCTGGCCATGGTGATCTATGTTTTCATGTTATATACATGGGGAGAAAGCTATCTGCCTACGTCTGAGGCAAACAAATATGGTATCGCCGTTGATTCCATGGGGATGGAAATGGGTTTGAGAAATGGCGATAAGATCATCTCCATCGATGGTAAGATCGTGAAGGATTTTTATCAGATCCCCATTACCCTGATCCTCGACGAAGCGGATTACATTCTGGTTCAGCGCGACAGCATGATCATGAATGTTAAGATCCCGGATGGTGCCATCGGCAAGCTCGTGAAACATAAAAACCCTGACTTTATCGGTATCAGGTTTCCATACATCGTAGAAAGATTCGGAGAGAATTCCCCTGCCGAAGCTGCAGGCATGCAGGTCGGCGATAAGCTCATTGAGTTGAATGGTGAACCTCTGAAATATTTCCATGAATACATTCGTGAAATCCCGCAGCAGAAAGGTGAGGAGATCAACATCGCATGCCTGAGGGATGCCGACACCGTATTTGTCTCTTTCCGCGTTCCGGAAGAAGGGGTGATAGGGGTATATCGCACTTCACCTGAAGAATTCTTTGCCTTCAACACACGGGATTATTCCTTTGTTGAAGCCATCCCGGCAGGGATCGTTAAAGGATACAGGGGGATCGGTGACTACCTGAAACAGTTGCGGCTCTTATTCTCACCCGAGGTAAAGGCATATGAATCTGTTGGGGGCTTCATTACCATTGGCAGCATTTTCCCGGCCGAGTGGGACTGGGAACGTTTTTGGCGGCTGACCGCATTCCTGTCGATCATGCTGGCCATCCTGAATGTGCTTCCTATCCCTGCCCTCGACGGCGGACATGTAATGTTCCTGCTCTATGAGATAATCGCACGCAGAAAACCCAGCGATAAATTTATGGAGTATTCGCAGATAGTAGGCATGATCCTGATCTTCGCCTTGCTCATCTACGCCAATGGCAACGACATCGTCCATTTGTTCAATTGATGATCACCGGTTCTTGTGTCACTAATCGGAAACTTTATCTCTCAACGACTTAAAGCCCTTCCCCAGGATCTCGTTCGCATTGATCACCGTCAGGAATGCATCAGGGTCGATCTTATTGATATAATCCTGAAGTATAGCCAACTCCCTGCGGTTTAAGATGGTATAGATAATGGTTTTTTCTCCGCCATTATACATCCCCTCCCCTTTAAGAAAGGTGCCTCCCCTGTTCAGGTCGTTGATAATCTTATTCCGGATCTCAGCATGCTTATCAGATATGATAAAAAGAGTTTTATCATAAGAAACACCTTGCAGTACCAGGTCAACAACCCTGCCGGCTATATATATAACAATAAGTGAATACAATGGAATTTTCCAATCCTGAAAGGCAAACAAACCTACTATCACAATGGCCGAATCAACATATATCATCAGCTGTCCGAGGGGCATCTTCGTATATTTTGCGATGATCATGGCCACGATATCAGACCCCCCTGAGGTCGCCTTCGACTTGAATATCAAGCCAAGGCCAAGGCCGATAAAGACACCACCAAAAATCGATGATAACAAAACATCATCCGGGACAAGTGCTTTCGCGCCCCAGAAATATGTCAGCGAGTCAACAAACACTGCTGTCATAACAAAGCCTACTACAGTCTTCACCCCGAAACGGGGGCCCAGTACCTTGATCCCGATGATGGTAAGGGGAATATCAAATACCAGGGCCGTCATACCGATAGGAAATCCGGTATAATGGTGAATCACAATAGAAATTCCATAAACACCCCCGGGAACAATGTTATGTGGTGTAATAAACAAAACGAAGCCACTGGCCATGATAAAAGCTCCGATAAGGATCAGGCTGTACGCCTTGAACCATTTTGCAGAAAACATTTTTTCTTTTGAAACGAAAGCCATGTCAATACATTTTATAGTTGATAAATATTCTGATTTTCGGCCGGCAAAGATATTACCTTTAAATTACTGGCAAAATTTAAAATATATTATTTTTACATTATTAAATAAATAGCTGTGATTTAAGCATTTATAAGTTATCAAACTAATCCTGAAAAGTGTTGCACACAATAGAGAGGTGTTTTTTACATTAATTCATTAGCATAGATGTAAGCTAACTTGAACAAATCCTTTGTATATATCAGCCTCGTAATCTTTTTGCTGAGCTTCTCCGCTTCGGCACAAAAGCTGAGCAACCTGCGTATGAAGCCGGTCAGGTTGGACAGCGATACCATTTTGCTCGACAGCCTGAGCATAGTGCCGGGGTCTTTCCGGCTGCAATACCCCGATGGAAAGCCGGTTGATACCAGCTTGTATAACATCGATGCCGTCAGCTCCCTGCTCCTGCCATCTGCCTCGCTGCGTGATGACAGTGCTGCCTTTAACATTTCTTACCGGGTGTTCCCGTTCAGTTTCAGGCAGGAGTACATGCATAAAAACATTTCTATGCTGGAACCTGACGACCAGGGGATCATTAACCCTTTCGTTTATACCCAAAAAAAGCAGGGTACTGATATTTTCCGTACCGATGGATTGAATAAAAGCGGGAGCATCTCCCGGGGGGTTTCCTTTGGTAACAGCCAGGATGTGGTGGTAAACTCCAGTTTTAACCTGCAGCTGTCAGGCAAGCTCAGCAGGGAGATAGAGATCCTTGCTGTTATCACCGACAACAACATCCCCATACAACCCGAAGGGAATACACAACAGATACAGGAATTCGACAAGGTATTCATCCAGCTCAAGTACAAAAGATCCCGGCTTATTGCCGGTGATTTTGAATTTACCCGGCCGGCAAGCTACTTTATGAACCTCTATAAGAAAGCACAGGGTGGGGATTTCATGACAAGCTTCGGCCTTGGCAGGAAAAAAACCCGTGCCCGCCCCTGGACCATGGATGTACATGTTGCCGGTGCTGTTGCCAAGGGAAAGTTTGCCCGAAACCGTTTACAGGGGGAAGAAGGAAACCAGGGGCCATATAAACTGACAGGCAACGATGGCGAAACGTATATTATGGTGCTGGCAGCTTCAGAAAAAGTATTTATCGATGGAGTGCCGTTGACAAGGGGACAGGACTACGACTATATCATCAACTACAATACCGGGGAGATCACTTTCACTCCTCATGTGCTCATCACACAAGAGAAAAGGATAGTGGTGGAATTTGAATATGCAGAACGGGATTATGCCCGTTCCATGTTCTTTGTCTCAAGTGGTATTACTAACGAAAAGTTAAATGTCAGGATCAATGCCTTCTCTGAGAGTGACCTTAAAAACCAACCCTTGCAACAAGACCTTAACGATGAACAAAAAGAGTTTATGAGCAATGTCGGCGACAGTCTGCATCATGCCCTCTGGCCCAATATCGACAGTGCAGGCTTTTCCGGCGAAGAGATCCGGTATAAGATGGTTGACACTCTTGTAAATAATATCCTTTATGATTCTGTTTTCATGTACTCCACCAACCCCGACAGTGCTGTTTATAAACTCGGTTTCAGCCTGGTGGGCGAACAAAGGGGGAACTATAAACTTGCGAGCAGTGATGCCAATGGAAGGGTGTTTAACTGGGTTGCCCCCGCGGCTGGAATACCACAGGGAAACTATGCCCCGGTTGTACTCCTGGTGACCCCGAAAAAATCGCAAATGTTAACAGTGGGGGTCGACTATGCTTTCAGTGAAAAGTCGGTATTTAACTCCGAATTCAGTGTTAGCAATTACGATGTCAACACATTTTCATCAAAGGACAGTAAAGACAACACAAGCTTTGGGATGATGCTTGCTTACAACAAAAAAAGCAGGATCAGCAAGAGAGAAGATAATGCCTGGGATCTGCTGAGCGGTGCCAGGTATGAATGGGTCAGGAAAAACTTCAAACCCATAGAGCCTTACAGGAGAGTTGAATTTAACCGTGATTGGAATATTGACCACCTGGAGGAGGGGGAAGACCAGCACCAGGGGGTAGTAGAGATCGGGATCGAGAATCAAAAACATGGTATCACATCTTATCGTTTCAGCATGTTTAACAATGGCCCGGTTTACAATGGGAATATGCATTCCCTCCTCGCTGACATGAATACCCGGGGGTTCTTCTTTAAATTCAATGGGAGCCTCCTGAATTCGAAGCAAGAGATCTTTAACACCAATTTCCTGAGGAACAAGGCCGACCTGTCAAAAAGAATGAAGTGGATCACAGTCGGGCTGCGCCAGGAGTTAGAACACAACACCTTCAGGGATATGCAGAGCGACTCACTCACAGCAGTAAGTTACAGCTTCAACGCCTGGGAGGCGTATATCAACAATAATGATTCTGCCGTAAACAAATATGCTGTCTTTTACAGGCAGCGGCTCGACAAAAAGCCGACAGCCAACGATTTATCTGCATCGACCTTTGCAAGGGAAGTAGGTGCGAGCACAATTTTGAAGAAGAACCCTTCTAACCGCCTGGCCATCACCTTAACCTACAGGAGGCTGGAGATCAGGGACTCCACAATAACGGATGCTGAGCCCGAACGAGTAATTGTTGGCAGGGTGGAATACTTTCTCAAGCTATTTAAAGGAGCAATCACTTTCAACACCTATTATGAAGTTGGTTCAGGGCTTGAGCAGAAACAAAGCTTCTCCTATCTGAAAGTACCGAGCGGTGAAGGCATTTTTATGTGGATCGATTACAATGGTGATGGAGTGGAACAATTAAATGAATTCGAAGTGGCGCCTTTCAAAGACCAGGCCAATTACATAAGGGTGTTCACCCCCAGCAATGAATACACCAAGACCTACACCAACCAATTCCGGGAGGCACTGAATATCATGCCCGCAATTGCCTGGAACAGCAAGGACGGTTTCCTGAAATTCCTTTCCCGCTGGCAAAATCAAACCATGTTCAGGATTGAGCATAAGACTTCCACCGACGACCTGAATATTGCTTACAACCCCTTTATTCGTGAAGACAAGATCCTTGATACATCGCTCATATCCCTTAACTCTTCATTCAGGAATACCCTTTACTTTAATAAGACCAACCCAAAATATGGCCTGGATATAAACTTGCTTCGTAACCGTAACAAGGCATATATGGTAAACGGTTTTGAGACAAGAACCATTTCCCAGGGAGGAATTAACCTCCGCTGGAACTTCATTTCATCATTCACCCTGAACCTGGGAGGGGAAAAGGGACGTAAAGCCAGCGTTTCGGACTTCTTTGCTTCCAGAGATTACGATATCGATTATTTAGAATTTCTACCGGAACTCTCCTACCAGCCCGGCCCCGCTTTACGTATCAGTCTCCGCTTCCGCTACCGCGACAATACAAATAAGGATGGTGGGGAGCAATCCCGGATACGTGACCTTGGCACAGAGATCAACTATAGAATAGTAAACAAAGGCACCCTGCTTGTTAAGGCTAACTACATCGATATCAGTTATAATGGAGATCAAAACACTTCGCTGAGCTTTGAAATGCTGGAAGGGTTGCAGACCGGGAAAAACGGTACCTGGAACGTGTCATACCAGCAAAACCTTTCCGACCACCTGCAATTAAGCCTTATCTATGACGGGCGTAAAGCACCGGAAATACCGATAGTTCATGTGGGCAGTTTGCAAATACGCGCATACTTCTGATATCTCATCCTAAATCCCGGCTTGAAAAATATTCCGGCACTCTTTACGTTATCATTTCCGAAATCTCACTAATAAGTATTTATACTTAATTGCTTAACAGTGAATTTTAGAAGAAATACGTAGAATTGTTTTGCAGTTATTTTGTACATTTGACATTGCAGATTTACCGCAGGCTGTATGTCTGTTTGCTGAGAAGTCAGAATAGTAGGCAATTACGTTTACTTTTTTTATACTTTAGCTGCGCTATAACCAGGCAAACCAAAGACTAAACATGAGGCAGATAAAATTCACAATATTATTGTTCGTTGTAACAATTATTGGGACCGGTCTGCATGCACAGCAGGAGCCTCAGTTCACTCAAAATATGTTTAACAGGGTTTTCACCAATCCCGCTTTTGCAGGTATCGGTGAAGGCATCTGCGTTACCGGACTCATCAGGCAACAATGGTCGGGTTTCAAGGACAGCGAAGGAGAAAAGGTTGCTCCTGAAACATTCCTCATCAGCATCGATGCCCCCGTCAGGGCTCTGAGGGGCGGACTTTCAGCCCTTGTTATGCAAGACAAGATCGGCTTTACCAAAACCATCGCTCTACGAATAGGTTATTCATATATCCGGGAGATGGGATATGGCAAACTTGGTGTTGGCTTTCAGGTGGGATTTAACAACCGCACCATTGACTTCTCAAAATTCATTGCCGTAGATCCTAACGATCAACTCCTTCAGGCGATGCAGGGAGAAGAATCCGAGATCCTTATCGACGGGGCATTGGGAGTGGTTTATGAGGTGCCTGATCATTACTTCATTGGGTTTTCCGTAAACCAGGTACTGCAAACAAAAGGAAAAGAGCTGGCAAGCTGGACCACGAACGTGGACAGCACCACTACAGGAAGTTTTCTGTACCGGATGACACTCGACCGTACATTTTATTTACAGGGAGGTTACGAATACGTGTTCAGGAACCATCCTAATTTTGCCTTGCTGCCATATGCCATGTTAAAATTTGACCAGGCATCAGTCCAATTGGATATTGCCACACTGCTGGAATACAAGAATATGTTCTGGGGAGGATTGAATTATCGCATACAGGATGCGGTTTCCGTGATAGTCGGGTTACAGTATAAAAACTTTAAGCTGGGATATTCGTATGACATTACAACCTCTAAGCTTGGCCTGGGCAGAACGGCAGGCAGTCATGAGGTCATGTTGAAGTACTGTTTCAAGATAGAAGCGGATAAAGGCAGGAAAAGCTACAGGAATACACGCTTCCTGTAATAATATAAAAAAATCATTGTAGTTTGATTTTATTAATTAATTTTGGACGTTCTTAAATAATAATTGTAAGACTAGACCGTTAGCTACTTAATCAATATTATAACAGTATGAAAAAGTTTCCATTTTACCTGGCACTACTGATCGCTCTGATGATCCTTGACAGCTGCAGCAACTCAGGCAATGGTGAACTCGTTGGGGCTAGGAGAAAATCCAAGCATTTCTACCAACCCGATCCCTATGGCATGATATTCATCCCACAGGGTAGTTTTACCATGGGCACAGGCGACGAAGATTTTAACTTCAGCCAGCTGCACCAGCCAAAAACAGTATCTATTGCCGCCTTCTACATGGACGAAACCGAAATTACCAATAACGAGTACAGGGAATTCGTTTTTTGGGTTAGGGATTCAATAGCACGCTGGATGCTTTATGATAATGGTATTACCGATCCTCCATACATCAGGACAGAAACCAAAAAAGGTGGTATCATCGATCCGCCGGTGGTGAACTGGAGAGAAGATGTACCATGGGAATCTGATGACCAGGCCGTAAAGGATGCGCTTGAAGATATGTATCTCCCGGAGCATGAAAGGTACTTCAGAAGAAAAGAAGTAGATACCCGGAAACTATTTTATGAATATTACTGGGTCGATCTGAATGCAGCTGCCAAGAAAGACTGGTCGGAAGACGGCAACTATGAAAATGCCGGTTTTGCCAACCGTCCGCAGGGTATGAGAGACCGTTCAGTATATGTTCGAAAAGAAATTATTAATGTATATCCCGATACACTCTGCTGGATCCACGATTATACTTACTCCTTTAATGATCCGATGGCAGAAAAATATTTCTGGCATCCTGCCTTCGACCATTATCCGGTTGTTGGTGTGAACTGGCTTCAAGCCAAGGCTTTTTGCGTCTGGCGGACAGAGAAGAGAAATGCTTACCTGCGCGCAGAGAGAGATGAAACGGGCGTAGCTGAATGGCGTCTACCCACAGAAACTGAGTGGGAATGGGCAGCCAGGGGTGGTTACGAAAACAGCCCATATCCGTGGGGCGGCCCATATACCAGGAACGACAAAGGATGTTTCCTGGCTAACTTTAAGCCAATCCGTGGTAATTATATTGATGATGGCGGGCTTCGCACCGTGATCGTTGGCCACTACCCACCTAACGAATGGGGACTGTATGATATGTCGGGGAATGTTGCCGAATGGACTGTCAGTGCCTTCGATCCCGTTTCCTATAACTTTACATGGGATATGAACCCCAACTATACTTACAATGCCAAAGAAGATGATCCTCCTGCCATGAAAAGAAAAGTGGTAAAAGGCGGTTCATGGAAAGATATTGCATATTACCTGCAGGTACAGGTCAGGGCCTATGAATTTCAGGATACCTCAAAATCCTATATCGGCTTCCGTACCATGCAGCCATTCCTTGGAAGGAGTAAAGATGACAATCCTGCCAAGGCATCAAGGGTTTATAACTAATCAATTCTAAACATAATCAAAGACATTAACTAACAACTAAATCAAATCAAGATGGGTTTAAATAACATTGTTCGGACCAGAGGCTTTAGAAACTTCATGGCAAAACTTTACGGACTCGGTGCATCTGTCGTTATCTTAGGTGCCTTGTTCAAAATCAATCACTACGCCGGGGCAGATATCATGCTTATTGTAGGCTTGGGTACAGAATCACTTATATTTTTCTTTTCTGCATTTGAACCTCCTCACGTTGAACCTGACTGGAGTCTGGTTTACCCGGAACTTGCCGGCATGTATCATGACGGTTCTGAAAAGAGGCCAACAGCAGAGCTTGACGACATGCTCGCTAACGCCAAGATCGGCCCCGAACTTATCGAAAGCCTGGGCAGCGGTTTGCGAAGAATGAGTGATAATGCAGGTAAGATCGCAGACATGACCGATGCAGGCGTTGTTACCAACGAGTACGTTGGTAACTTGAAGAATGCAGCAGCCTCAGCAGCAGAACTTAATATATCTTACAAAACGACTGCGGGTGCGCTTGAAGGACTGGCTGAGTCAGCCAAAGCACTCGACTTTACATCAAGCGACAGCCAGGCTTATACTGGTGAGCTGAGACGCATTTCCGGCAACCTGGAAGCCCTGAATGCTGCATATGAACTGCAGCTCCAGGCTACCAACCAACAGGCTGAATCATCTGCCAGGTTCCAGCAAACTTACGAGGCCTTTTTGGAGAACCTCGGTGCATCCAGCGAAAAAACCCTTGCATATAAGGAGCAACTTGATACCCTTACCGACAGAGTCGCTGCACTCAACAAGGTATACGGTAACATGTTGAACGCCATGAGCCAAAATGCATAGCATCATTATATGCAACCAGTAATAAACTAGTAAGCTAAACAAAACTTAAAACTTGAACAACTATGGCTGGATATAAGGAAACCCCGCGGCAGAAAATGATTGCCATGATGTACCTTGTACTGACCGCATTGCTGGCTCTGAACGTTTCCAAACAGATCCTTGATGCATTTCTTGTGGTGAACGAAAGTGTGGTCACCACCAACGAGATCATGCATAGTAAGATCGGAACCGTTTACGACCAGTTTGCACAGCAGTACAGGCTTAACCCCGAGAAGGTTGGCGAACACTTTGATAAAGCAAAACTTGCCAGGGAATATAGCAATGACCTGATCACATATATTGATAATCAGATGTTTGGGTTGGTTAAATATTCAGAAAGGGAGGACTCCCTTTCTGTGATTGAAAACTATTACAAGGTTGAAGTGGTGCCTGACCTCCTCGACCCACAGAAAAAAGTTGACAAATTAACCCTCAACCTTCAAAGCGTGCCCACAAAAGATAAATTCGACAGGTCGACGACCTGGTTTATCACCCAGGGCAGGGCTGAAGTCTTTAAGCAAAAAATAGAAGATTTCAGGATAAAGATGGGAGAACTTATCCCTGAAGGATACAGGCACAGGGTTGAGATCGGACTGCATACCGACGAGGAATATTACAATGCCGACGGTAAATCGCAGACCTGGGAAATGCACCACTTTTACCATACTATCCTGGCAGCTGAGATAACCATTATGAATAAGATCATCGCAGAAGTACAGACCGCTGAACTTCATGTGATATCCGAACTCTTCAGTGAGATCACCCTCGCCGACTTCAAGTTTGAGGCAGTAACCGCTAAGATCATCCCTAAGACCAATTATATTATCAAGGGACAGAAATACGAAGCTGAAGTACTCGTTGCTGCTTATGACGATAAAACAAACCCTGATGTTTACATTCTCCAGGGTGCCAACGAGATCACCGATGCCAACATTTCGCGTGCCCAGAAATGGGAAGGAAAGGATGGCCTGGTGAAACTGGAATGGAATGCCAATACCGAAGGCATGCACAAGTTTGCCGGTATCATTGAGATCACCAACCCCGAAGGAGAGAAAGAACGTCATCATTTTGTACATGATTATATTGTTGCCCCGCCATCATTGACGGTTGCAGCCAAAAAGATGAATGTATTCTATCGTGGTGTTGACAACCCCGTATCTATTTCTGTTCCCGGCATTGCCAAGAACAAGATCATACCTTCAATCTCGATCGGTACTATCTCCCGCGACCCGGATGCCCCCAGCGACTGGATCGTAAGGATGCCGAAAGAAGCCACAAAGGCCATTGTAGGTGCAAGCGCTGAATACGAAGGACAGATGATGAATATGGGAGCTTTCGAATTCAGGGTTAAAAGGGTTCCTGACCCGGTAGCTCAGATTGCAGGAATGACCGAGGGTAGCCTCAGCAGGAATGAATTATTGGCAGCCAATGCTATCATCCCTGTTATGAAAGACTTTGAGTTTGACCTCAACTTTATCGTCACCGGTTTTAGAATGGCTACTATTATCAATGGTGACTGGGTACCTAAAAGAACCGGCGGAAACCGGCTTTCATCCGAAATGCAGGATATCATCAGAAATTCAAGAAGGGGACAGAAATTCTTCTTTGAAAATATCCAGGCAGAGGGCCCTGACGGATCAAAACGTTCCCTCAATACTGTCAACTTAACAATTAATTAAAAACCAGAAATTCTATTATAATGAAAAAGCTAATTATCATCCTTGGAGTCGTGGCACTGCTGACCGGATTCGGTATCGGCAACGTCCATGCCCAGATCCTTGACAGCCCTCCTGTTGACGGGCTTTTTGAGGATGGAAGCGGCTTCATCAACATGAAACCGGTACCATACCCTCCACTCAGGCAGGCGGATGTTATGTGGCAGAAAAGATTATGGCGCGAGATTGATTTTCGTGAAAAGATCAATCAGTATTTCTATTATCCCATAGAGCCTCATAACCACTGGAGAAGTTTTATGCGAATCCTCATGGATGGGCTTAAAGAAGGCTCCATCACAGCATATGACATTTCCGCTACGGATGAGTTTTTGGTGCCCCTGGTTTACCAGGAGGTGATCGCACGCCAGGTAGACACCTTTCACAGGGTCTATAACAGGCCGTATCCTCCTTATGAGGAATACGATACCGTGATCTTTACCGAATTCGATCCCACCAAGGTGAAGCGTATCAGGGTCAAGGAAGACTGGTACTTCGATAAGCAACGATCACAGATCATGGTCAGGATCATTGGCGTTTGCCCTGTGATGATCAAAGAACGCGACGGCGAAGAGGTTACAGAACCATTGTTCTGGATCTACTTCCCGGAAGCACGGCAGATCTTGTCCCAGGCGCTTATCTATAACCGTCATAATGATGCCATGCGGCTGACCTATGACGATGCCTTCTGGAAAAGGATGTTTAACAGCTATATCTATAAGGAGTCCAATGTTTACGACCGGCGTATATCAGAATATGCCACCGGCCTGGACGCCCTGTATGAATCTGAAAGGATAAAAAATGAACTCTTCGAGTTCGAACACGATCTCTGGGAGTTTTAAAAAAAAGCCCTTCGCACCGCGAAGGGCTTTTTTTTATCTTTGTTGTAAGCTAGCTTACAATGCAAAACATTCTTGACACATCAATTGAATATTTGAAAGGCGTAGGCCCAAAGAGAGCCGCACTGCTGAAAAATGAGATCGGGGTATATACCTTCGGTGACCTTCTTCAGTATTATCCTTTCCGCTACATCGATAAGTCCAGGATCCACAAGATATCTGAGATCACCTCTGATCTGGCCTATGTACAGCTTCGGGGTACCATCAGCAACCTCAAGGTAATCGGAAAGCCACGGGCACAGCGGCTCCTTGCCATCTTCAGCGACGAGAGCGGAGCTATTGAGCTGGTATGGTTCAAAGGCTTTAAATGGCTGGATGGAAAGTTCAAACCCGGAGTAGAATACCTGGTGTTTGGCAAACCAACACTGTTCAACAATAAATATAACATTGTCCACCCTGAAGTAGACCTTCCCGATGAGGAAAATGAAGACTTGAGCAAGGTTCTTCACGGGCATTACAGTTGTACGGAGAACCTGCGTACCCGTGGACTGTCGAGCCGCAATATCAGCAAGCTCATGCGCACCCTTATGCTGAAGGTGCTGGGAAATATCCCTGAAACCTTATCACCTGCCATCATAAAAAACCTGGGACTGCTGTCGCGTGAAGAGGCCTTTCAGAATATTCATTTCCCCGGAAACCAGGAGCTGCTGCGTAAAGCACAGGCACGCTTAAAATTCGAAGAGCTGTTTTATATCCAGCTCCGGCTGCTCAAACAAAAGTTTGGCAGGCAGGAAGAGGTAGACGGCCATCCCTTTGCAAATGTGGGCGACTATACCAACGCATTTTACAAGCAGCACCTCAGCTTTGAGCTCACCAATGCACAGAAGAGGGTCATCCGTGAGATCCGTGCCGACCTGGGCTCCGGCAAACAGATGAACAGGCTGCTGCAAGGTGATGTAGGCAGCGGCAAGACCCTGGTTGCACTGATGTCGATGCTCATAGCGCTCGACAATAATTTCCAGGCCTGCCTGATGGCACCCACTGAGATCCTTGCCAACCAACACTTCGCCACCATCAGCACCATGACCTCAGCCCTGGGCATTAGGGTTGAATTGCTGACAGGATCCACAAAGGCGGCAAAGCGCAAACAGCTGCATGAAGACCTTCGCAGCGGTGAGCTTCAGCTGTTGATCGGCACCCATGCCCTTCTGGAAGAGCAGGTGAAGTTCAAAAACCTGGGATTGGTGGTCATCGATGAGCAGCATCGTTTCGGCGTTGCCCAGCGGGCCCGGCTATACTATAAAAATGTGATCCCGCCCCATATCCTTGTCATGACGGCCACACCCATCCCCAGGACGCTGGCCATGACCCTCTACGGTGATCTCGACTTTTCTGTTATTGACGAAATGCCCCCCGGAAGAAAACCTGTGAAGACCTATCACTTCTTCGATTCAAAACGCCTTCGCCTGTTTGGGTTCATGAAGGAGCAGATAGCCCTTGGCAGGCAGGTATATATAGTATATCCCCTGATCCATGAATCTGAGAAGCTGGACCTTAAAGACCTGATGGATGGCTATGAAAGCATCAGCCGTGCCTTTCCCCTCCCCGACTACCCCATCAGCATTGTGCATGGCAAGCTCAAGTCTGATGCCAAAGACTTCGAAATGAAACGTTTCATCAAGGGTGAGACAAAGATCATGGTGGCCACCACGGTAATAGAAGTGGGTGTTGATATTCCTAATGCTTCCGTGATGGTGATCGAAAATGCCGAGCGTTTTGGCCTGTCGCAGCTGCATCAGCTCCGCGGCCGTGTTGGCAGGGGTGCCGATCAGTCGTATTGCATCCTCATGTCAGGCAACAAGCTTTCGGAAGAAGCACGCACCCGCCTGAAGGTCATGACAGATACCACCGATGGCTTCCTGATAGCAGAGACCGACCTGAAATTGCGCGGCCCGGGCGATCTCGCCGGCACACAACAGAGTGGCATCCTTGACCTGAAGATCGCCAACCTTCTGCGTGATGAAAAGATCCTTAAATATGCACGTAACCTGGCAATGGAAATACTGGAAAAGGATCCCTCTCTCGGCAAGCCCGAAAACAAGCTCCTGAGCCAAACCCTGCAGGCCCTGCATAAATACCAGGATGATTGGGCTTCCATCAGTTAGAAAACGGAAAAACATTACCTTTACCGTCTGTTATCAGGGGATGGTACAATGCGAAATGAAATGCAAACAGGCAATAGAAAAACCTTAGCGGATATTTCCGGCAAAAAAATATCAGAATGAAAATATCTTACAACTGGCTAAAGAGATATATCGATATCGACATGGGCGTGAAAGAACTTGGAGAGATGCTTACCGACAGCGGACTTGAGGTAGAAGGCATCGAAAAGTTCCAGTCGGTGAAAGGCGGCCTCGAAGGGCTTGTGATCGGTGAAGTCATTAGCTGTGATAAGCACCCCAATGCAGATAAACTCAGCCTTACAACAGTAAATACAGGTGGGGATAGCGTACTGCCAATCGTTTGTGGTGCACCCAATGTTGCAGCAGGGCAAAAGGTTGTAGTGGCTACTGTAGGCACAAAGCTTTATTCCGGTGAAGAATATTTTGAGATCAAAAAAGCCAAAATTCGCGGAGAGCATTCCGAAGGCATGATCTGCGCTGAGGATGAGATCGGCCTGGGCACCTCCCACGACGGGATCATGGTGCTTGATGCATCTGCCGTTCCCGGCACCCCGGCAAAAGAATATTTTGAGATCACCGAAGACCATGTCTTTGAGATCGGCCTGACACCAAACCGTACCGATGCCACCGGGCATATCGGCACCGCCAGGGATGTGATGGCCGTCATCAACAGCCGGCAGGGCAAAGGCAGCAAAAAGCTGAATATCCCTTCAGTAGAAGGTTTCGAGGCGCCTGACAAAAAAGCCGAATTCCCGGTCATCATCGAAGACCCTGACGCCTGCCCGCGTTTCAGCGGAATAACCATCTCCGGCATAGATGTAAAAGCATCACCGGCATGGATGCAGAACCTCCTGAATGCGGTCGGTATCCGCCCCATCAACAACATTGTGGATATCACCAATTTCGTCCTGCTGGAGACCGGCCAACCATTGCATGCCTACGATACCGCTGCTATTGATGGAGGAAAAGTGGTCGTGCGTAAAGCACACAAGAATGAAAAATTTGTGACCCTCGACGAGATCGAACGTAAGCTTGCCCCCGGCGACCTGATGATCTGCAATGCAAGATCAGGTATGTGCATGGCTGGTGTTTTTGGCGGTAACAAATCAGGAGTTACAGAAAATACTACTAATATCTTTCTTGAAAGCGCCCACTTCGATCCGGTCACCATACGGAAAACAGCTAAACATCACGGCCTCTCAACAGATGCTTCATTCAGGTTCGAACGCGGAGCTGACATCAACATCACCCTCTATGCCATGAAAAGGGCTGCCATGCTCATCACCGAGCTGGCAGGAGGACAGATATCATCAGAAGTGGTAGACGTATATCCAAAGCCCGTCGAAGGCTGGACAGTGGATGTAAAATACAGCCACATCAACAGCCTGACAGGACAAGAAATAGAAAAAGAACTCGTCGACAGCATCCTCTCAGATCTCGATATTGTGATCACCGGCCGGGAAGGAGATGCTTTCACTGTGCAGGTACCTGCCTATCGATATGAAGTTCGCCGTGAGGCAGACATTATCGAGGAGGTCCTTCGCATTTATGGTTATAATAATATTGCATTCCCTGATGGTATACGTTCCTCACTGGCACATCACCCGAAGCCGGACCCTGACAAGCTTCAGAACAGCCTGTCAGACTTTCTGGCCGCCCTGGGCTTTTCTGAGATCATGAACAACTCATTAACGAAAGCTTCTTATGCGGAACAGTTCCCGCTAATTGAAGCAGCAAATTCAGTTATCCTTGAAAACCCGCTCAGCCAGGACCTCAATGCCATGCGGCAAACATTGCTCTTCGGCGGGCTGGAAAACATTGCCTTCAACCAAAACAGGAAGGTAAATGATATTCGTTTCTTTGAGTTTGGCAATATCTATTCACGGGACCCGAAGAAAGCTTCAGGGGCACCGCTTGCCGGATACCACGAAGAAAAGCGCCTCGCCCTGTTCCTATGTGGAGTGAAGCAAAAGGAAAGCTGGGATACCACCGATGCAAATGTTGACTTTTTCCTGCTGAAGTCCTACGTGAAGAACCTGTTGCTGAAGCTGGGTGCTGACACCGACAAGCTGGAAGGCAGTGTTGCCGAAGCAGATATTTATGACGAAGGCCTCCGCTACATGAAGGATGGCAAGGAAGTTGGCTCCTTCGGAAAAGTAACCAAAGACCTTCTCAAGGCATTCGACATAAGGCAAGATGTTTACTATGCAGACCTTTCATGGGATATGATATTACAATTTGCCGGTGAAAATAGCATTGTTTCCACGCCTGTGCCCAAATTTCCCGAAGTAAGGCGCGACCTGGCCCTGCTCATCGACAAAGAAGTACATTTTGAGCAGATCCGCGAAATTGCTTTCAAGACAGAGAACAGGCTGCTGCGTTCCGTAGGCCTTTTCGACGTTTATGAAGGCGATAAGATCGGAAAGGACAAGATATCCTATGCGGTGAACTTCGTCTTCCGTGATGATGATAAAACACTGACTGACAAGATCATCGACAGGACCATGAAAAATCTGGTCACCGCCTTTGAAAAACAACTTGATGCAAGCGTCCGGTAGATTGATTATTTCCAAATACATTTTAATTTTAATCTTAATAAAATGAGCAAAACAGAAGTAGTTTATTCCATCACCCCTCAAGGTGAAAAATTTGCACTTCCACACGCCGAAGAATATGGCCCGGAACTCCAAAGGATAGAAAGACTGGTTAAACAGGCAAAAGAAAATGGCCAGGAGATCATCGTTGTAATGGGTGTTGGGTTTGTGGGTGCTGTGATGGCAGCCATTGTAGCCGATGCCAAAGATGAGAATGGCAAGAATATCAAGTTCGTGATCGGCTGTCAGCGTCCCAGCATGCGGAGCTACTGGAAGATCCCCGTCCTGAACAGGGGCGTCTCACCCGTGAAAGCCGAAGACCCGGAGGTACAGGAGCTTATCGGGAGAACTGTACTGCAATCAGAAACGCTGACAGCCACCTACAACAGCGATTGTCTGCAATTTGCCGACTGTGTGGTTGTCGATGTCCAGTGTGATTATTCCAAGCACGACCTGGGAGACATGCGTAGCGGTGAGGTGGAGATGGCCGCCCTGGAATCCACCATGAAGACCATCGGTGAGAAGGTGTCGCCTACGGCCCTCACACTCATCGAAACCACCGTTGCCCCCGGCACCACGGAGTTTGTGGCCTGGCCCATCCTGAAGAAGGCATTCGCCAAACGGGGGATAGAAGAAACACCTTTGCTTGCACACAGCTTCGAGCGCGTGATGCCCGGCAAGGAATACGTCAGCTCCATCCGGGATTTTTGGAGGGTGTGCTCAGGATGCACGAACGAAGCCCGTGACCGGGTCGAAAAGTTCCTTCATGAGATCCTGAATACCGAAGATTTCCCCCTGACGGTGATGGATCGCCCCATTGAATCAGAGACCACTAAGATCGTGGAGAACTCATACCGTGCCACCATTCTGGCCTACCTGAATGAATGGAGCCTTTTTGCCGAACGCAACGGCGTTGACCTGATAAAGGTGATCAAGGCAATCAAGGTGCGCCCTACACACAGCAATATGATCTTTCCCGGCCCGGGCATCGGCGGATACTGCCTGCCAAAAGACGGTGGACTCGGCTACTGGGCATATAAGCATATATTGGGTTTTGACGACGGCGACCGTATCTTCAAGATCACACCCACCGCCATCGACATCAACGACACCCGCTCCCTGCATGTGGCCACCCTCACCCGCGATGCCCTGCGCAATATGTCACGTTATATTGCCGGTTCCAGGGTGCTGATCTGTGGTGCCAGCTACCGGGAAGATGTAGGCGACACACGATACAGTGGTTCAGAGATGGTGGTCAGGAAGCTTACCGAGATGGGTGCCGACATGCATGTGCACGACCCTTATGTCGATCACTGGCATGAATTTGAAACACAGGATGGCGAAAGCGCCGAATATTCCTGGAAACGCTTTTTCCGGAACCAGGACGGACTGGTTGATATCGTAGTTGAAAAAGACCTGGAAACATCCCTGGGCGGTGTTGATGCATTGATCCTCGCCGTGCCCCATAAGCAATACATGAAGCTCGTACCCGATCAGATCGTAAAATGGGCCGGCAACCCCATCGCCGTGGTCGACTGCTTTGGCATTCTCAGCGACGAGCAGATCAGAAGATATTTTGAGCTGGGTTGTGAAGTAAAAGCCCTTGGCCGCGGTCATATACAGCGGATCAAGAAGGAAGTGGCGAAAGCGAGGAAATAGTGTTGAGGGTTGAGTGTTGAGTGTTGGGTGTTGGGTTGGTTGAACTTTAAGTACTTCAA
>JAGLEK010000569.1 GCA_023145125.1 Bacteroidales bacterium
AGTCACCCCGTCACAAAGTCATACAGTCTCAATCCCAAATCCCTGGAATTACTCCCCCACATTCATTACATTTTCCGTTAGTAATGTTATTGCTCAGGATACTGTATCCTTTCCTTTCTACCGCTATATCTCCGCAGTGATGACAAATTGTATTTTCAGCACCGCTGCCGGGGACGTTACCGATGTAAACATAATGCATTCCTTCCGACAATGCAACTGCATGTGCATCTTTAAGTGTTTTCTGCGGAGTGGAGGGGAGGTTGGTTAGCTTATACATAGGGTGAAAACGGCTGAAATGCAGAGGTGTGTCCTCAAACCCGTTGGATACAAGCCAGGAACACATTCTTTTGATCATATCCAGGTCGTCGGTCCAGGTGGGCACGATCAGATTTGTGATCTCCAGCCATACACCTTCATCCTTTAATACCTGCAAGGTTTTCAGAACCGGCTCCAGGGTGCCTGCATTCAGCATTTCATAGATCTTATTGTCAAAACTCTTAAGGTCAATATTTGCCCCGTCAAGGTATTTAGCTATTTCCCTGAGTGGCGTTTCATTGATATACCCTGCGCTGATGAATACATTCTTAATGCCTTTCTCCCTTGCGATCATTGCCGTATCATATGTGTATTCATAAAACGCAATTGGATCGCTGTAGGTGTAGGCAATGGAAGCACATCTTCCCTTGATGCATTCCCTTACTGTTGCATCAGGCATCAGGTCGTAGTTGCGTGTGTCGTAAGGGCTGAGCTGTGATATGTTCCAGTTCTGGCAATTCAGGCATGCCAGGTTACAGCCCGCTGTGGCGATGGAATAGGCTTTGCTGGCAGGAAGGAAATGATAAAGCGGCTTCTTTTCAATGGGATCGATATGTACTGCACAAGGGTTGCCGTAGGCGATGGTATGAAGCTTATTATCTTTTACCAGGCGTGTACGGCAATCACCCGTTTCCCCTTCTTTCAGCTCACAAACCTGCGGACATAGCTTGCATTTGATGCCTTTTGGCGTTTCGATATAATGTATGGCTTCGCGGCTCCATTTCCACAGATCGTCAGGACTGCCTGAAACATCCGGTAAAATGCTCCTTCCAATGGCATCAAAGTGATGCAAACCAAGAGCTATTCCACATGTGCCCAATGCAGAGTACCTGATGAATTCACGTTTTGATAATTTTTTCATCACCCTTAAAGTCCTCTCCTCAAATATACTATAATTGTTTCATCTACCCATCGCCCATAACTCAACCCTCAACCCTCAACCCTACTTCATCCTCCACCGTATCACCCCCGCTGCCATAAAATTGAAAGCTGCCAGCATCAAACCGGTATAAACCATTCCCGCCTGGGGGAAAATAAATACTGCAACCAGAAAAATACCGAATGCAGACCCGGACAGGTCAGCACTGTAAGTAGAAGAAGCCACATCAATTCTGGCGCCTTGCCTGAGTACGGTAGCCAACTGGTATTGCATACCTGTAAGTGAAGCTGCTACAAAAGTCAGCATGCTGATTATCAAACCAGGAAACCAGAATGGGAAGCCGGGATATTTGAGGACCATCAGCATGAAAGGTATTAAGCCAATAAATATCCCTATGGCTATCTGCAAGCTGATATACCCCTTCATACTTTTGCTTATTGCACGGTGTAAATATGCAGATCCAAATGCCAATCCGCCCATGAAGGCCATGATGATGAGGCCTGCCATCTGGTATATGAAGCCATACATCAACTGAAATGCGATCAACAGCAGGAACTCAGCTGAAGAAGCTGTGAATCCACCGGCAAATAATCCCATATTGACAGGGCTGAGGCGAAGCAGAATGAACGTCATAAGTAACAGCGGAATGAGAACTGTCAGCCACATCGGAACCTGGAACAACCCCAGCCAGTTCCTTACACTCAGATAGGCGGCTAATGGCCGGAAATCACTGTTGATCTGTGCATCAGGATCAAGCTCATGCTGAATTATTACTGCCCGTTCCTGAATTGAACTGTCATCAAGATACCATGCATTGACAAAATCAGTTGGAATATCCATCTCCCTGATCAAATCCGTAATATTGCCATGTAATGGATTGTCGGAAGCAAGGAAATATACATGGTTTCCGGGGATGATGCGGATATGGGAAAATGCTGTTTCCAGCGTATTATAAACGGTTGAATAAAGCAGCCTTGTGTCCTCATGGATATAGTTGCCCGATGCCTGTAGCTTTAGTGAGATGATCCCTCCCGGATTTAATGCGGATTTCGCCATACGAAAAAAGTTGTCCGTATAGAAACGATTATTGCCAATCGTGTTTGGTGGAGGGGTATTCAGGATAATAAGATCGTATTTGTTTTTAGTTTCATACAAAAACCTTCGTGGATCAATATGAAATATGTTTACTTCTGCGGGTAACAATGCTCCGGAATATTTTATAGCTGCTTCCATTGCCCAGGGATCCGGTTCGACATAATCCAGCCTTTCGACAGGATATTTTAATACCTCTTCCAATGATCCATCCAGGCCTCCGGAAAGCATTAATACATCTCCCGGTTCCGGATGCAGGCACATGGCATAATGTATCTTTTCTTCTTTTACTGCTACATCACCGCTGGAGAAAGCAGGTATACCGTTACTGTAGAAAGTATACTGCCCGCTGCTCTTTGTGACCACCAGCTTGCCAAATGGAGTGTCGGTATTTACCAGGATCTTCTGTCCGGGATATAATATATCAGCAGCAAATGTGTCAGGGTTGATCAGCACTGAAGGTATGATCAAAAGCATCGACATAAAGAGGCAGGCCGCAGCCCATAGCTTCTTTCTGATTGTAAATGCGAACCAGAATGCCACAAACAGGTTAATCAGCATGATCATGCTAAGGATCCTGAGAGAGTTGAACATATAGATCAGCAGGAAATTAAAGATGATACCACCTGCCAGGCTGCCGAGAGCCTCGATGGCATATATGCGTGATATGCTGTTTTTTCCTTCTGCTTCTGACAGGGCAGAGGCGAGAAGCGTAAACATCATTCCCGAGAAAAAACAGAATGCTGCCAATCCTGCCATGCTGATTAGCAGTATCCCCTGCAGGCTTACCATCATCCCCTGCAAATAAAGTTCGCTCCTCAACCATACTGCCAGCATAGCGCCAGCCATGGGAAGGATGCCGTTTAAGATCAGGAGGATAAAGACGGGCATGCTGCCATGTTTTCGTCTTTGCAGATATCTCCCTGCCAGGGCCCCTGATGCCGTGAGCAGCATCCACAGCGCAAGCATGATCCCTATCACGAGCTCATTGCCCATGAAGAGGTTCAGAAACTCCCTGATCAGCACCAGCTGAACAATGAAGCAGGTAAACCC
>JAGLEK010000057.1 GCA_023145125.1 Bacteroidales bacterium
ATCCATCTTACAACCAGCTACTTTGAGAACCCGGCGAAGGCTGCCACGGAACTCAAGTCGTTCTGGCATAATGATCCCGACATACAGAAGAAACTTGATGAATTCGCCGAGAACACCATCTCCAACTTTTTCTTCCCTTATGGCATAGCACCCAACTTTGTGATCAACGGCAATATGTACCTCGTGCCCATGGTGATAGAGGAAAGCTCCGTGATAGCCGCTGCCTCCAACGCGGCCAAGTTCTGGTCGGAGAGGGGTGGTTTCCATGCCGAAGTGCTCTCCAAGACCAAGATCGGACAGGTGCACTTCATATGGGAAGGCGAAGCCGGGAAACTGCGCAGTGCAATGCCGGAGATCAGGGAAAAGCTGATCATGGAAACCGACCACATCACCGAAAATATGCGTAAACGCGGTGGCGGTATCCTCGACATCGAACTGATCGACATGAGCGATGAGATCGATAACTATTTCCAGCTTAAGGCCAGCTTTGAGACCATCGACAGCATGGGAGCCAACTTCATAAATTCCTGCCTGGAAGAATTCGGATTGCAGCTCAAGCGTTTCCTGAAGGAAGATAAACGCTTTAAAGGTAAAGAAGAAGACTGTGAGATCGTGATGGCCATCCTCTCCAACTACACTCCGGAATGCCTGGTGAAGACATGGGTAGAATGCGATATCGAAGAATTTGATGAGATGGACCGCAACATGGACGCACAGCAGTTTGCCCGGAAATTTGAACTTGCTGTCCGCATAGCACAGGCAGACGAATACCGTGCAACAACACACAACAAGGGTGTCATGAACGGCATCGACGCCGTGGTGCTGGCTACCGGCAACGATTTCAGGGCCATAGAAGCCTGCGCTCACACCTTTGCAGCCAGAGATGGCAAATACACCTCCCTGACGGATATCAGCATCGAAAATGGCAAATTCAAGTATGAACTGACCGTACCCCTGGCAATGGGCACCGTGGGCGGGCTCACATCATTGCATCCGCTGGCAAAATTCTCGTTGGAGCTTTTGAACAATCCCGGCGCGGAACAACTAATGATGATCGCTGCCGCTGCAGGGCTGGCCAACAACTTCAGCGCTGTGAAATCCCTCACCACCAAAGGCATACAGGTAGGGCATATGAAAATGCACCTCTACAATATCCTCAACCATATCGGCGTATCCAGGACAGAAAAAGAAAAGGCCGTTGACTATTTCAAAGATAAGAAGGTGTCGTTCAGCAATGTGAAAGAAATGGTTGCCCTGCTGCGCAAAGGAAATTCCTAATCCTTACGGTTTGGACAAGAATACATTTTATTCGAACGGAAAGTTATTGATCACAGGCGAATACCTCGTATTGCATGGAGCATTGGCACTGGCTGTGCCCACCATCCCGGGACAGGAATTGCAGGTGGAAACAAAAGATGGCCCCGCAGAACTCCATTGGAAAAGCTATTATGAAGACGAATGTTGGTTCGAAGCCGTATTTGCACTGCCTCGTCTTGAGGCCATAAGCAGCTCCGACAACAAAACCACCGAATACCTCAGGCAATTATTGCTGAATGCCCATGAACTTATGCCCGGCATCTTTCAGAAGTCACAAAGCATCCATGTTGACACACGTCTTGGTTTCCGGCCGGAGTGGGGCCTGGGCAGCAGCTCCAGCCTTATCAGTAACATCGCTGAATGGTTCGATGCCGACCCATATAAGCTTCTACATAATACACAAAAAGGCTCAGGCTACGACATTGCATGTGCACGTGCGGATGGCCCTATCCAATACCGTCCGGAGCCGGGCAAGCCTTTTATCCGGAATGTCGACTTCAAACCGTCATTTAAAGATAAACTGGCCTTCGTTTACTCCGGACGCAAGCAGGATTCGTCAGCAAGCGTGAGCAAGTTTCTGAACAGCACCGGTTTCCGGGAATCAGACAAGATCAGGATCTCAGAGATCAGCCGGGATATTACAAAGGCAAAAACACTACAGAAGTTTGGCCTGCTGCTGGATGAACATGAGGAGATCATGTCAGGTATACTGCAGCAACCAAAGATAAAAGAGGAACGCTTCCCCGACTTCCCGGGCAGCATTAAATCGCTCGGCGCATGGGGCGGGGATTTTTTGCTGGCCTCAAGTGAAATTGGCATTGATGAAATAAAATCTTATTTTAGCAACGAAGGATTAGATGTTGTATTTGGATTTGATGAACTAATTTTAAATACTTAGCGCCTAATGCCTATCGCCCAACGCCCAAAATAATGAATAAGATTTGCTGGCAAAGCCCCTCCAACATAGCCCTGGTCAAGTACTGGGGCAAGCATGGCGTGCAGCTGCCAAGCAACCCTAACCTCAGCTTTTCGCTGAGCGAATGCAACACTTCTAC
>JAGLEK010000570.1 GCA_023145125.1 Bacteroidales bacterium
TTCAAATACAGCTCGAAGAATATGCCCAAATTCAATTCCATCAGCATAAGCGGATATCATATGCAGGAGGCCGGCGCAACGGCCGACATCGAGCTGGCCTATACGCTTGCCGATGGCCTGGAATATCTGCGTGCCGGGGTAGAGGCAGGGATGGACATCGACGCATTTGCCCCAAGGATCTCATTCTTCTGGGGCATCGGCATGAACCACTTTATGGAGATTGCAAAGATGCGTGCCGCGAGGATGCTGTGGGCAAAGATCGTAAAGCAGTTCAATCCCAAAAACCCGAAGTCGATGGCTTTGCGTACACACTGCCAGACTTCCGGCTGGAGCCTCACTGAGCAGGATCCCTTTAATAATGTTGCCCGTACCTGCGTGGAAGCCATGGGCGCCACACTGGGACATACACAGTCGCTGCATACCAATGCGCTGGATGAGGCCATCGCGCTGCCGACCGATTTCTCGGCCAGGATTGCACGTAATACACAGATCTATATCCAGGAGGAAACCAATATCACTCGCAGCGTAGACCCATGGGCCGGGTCCTACTATGTGGAAAGCCTGACACATGAGATAGCTTCACGTGCCTGGGAGCATATCGAAGAAGTTGAGAAGCTGGGTGGCATGGCCAAAGCTATCGAGACCGGCATCCCCAAGATGCGTATCGAAGAGGCATCCGCACGTAAGCAGGCACGCATCGACTCACATAAAGATACCATAGTGGGGGTTAACAAGTACCGACTGGAGAAGGAAGACCCCATCGAAACCCTTGAGGTGGATAATGATGCCGTTCGCGAAGCGCAGATCAAAAGGCTGCAAAAGCTGAAGGACGAAAGAGATGAGGCTGCCGTTCAGCAATCGCTGGATGCCATCACCAAAGCATGTGAGACCGGCAAGGGTAACCTGTTGGAACTGGCAGTGGATGCTGCACAGAAGCGGGCCAGCCTCGGTGAGATATCCTATGCTTGTGAAAAAATATATGGCAGGTATAAGGCTGTGATACGTTCCATATCAGGAGTGTATTCTTCTGAATCACGGGGTGATGCAAGCTTCCAGAAAGCCTGTGAACTGGCCGACAATTTCGCGGAACTGGAAGGGCGAAGACCCAGGATAATGGTGGCTAAGATGGGCCAGGATGGCCACGACCGTGGCGAAAAAGTGGTAGCCACCGGTTTTGCCGATATCGGATTCGACGTGGATGTAGGACCCCTTTTTCAGACACCGGAGGAAACCGCACGACAGGCCGTGGAGAACGACGTCCATATCGTTGGTGTTTCCAGCCTGGCTGCCGGTCATAAGACATTGGTACCGCAGCTGATAGAAGATCTTAAAAAACTGGATCGCGATGATATCATGGTCATCGTGGGTGGGGTGATACCGCCGCAGGATTATGACTTCCTTTATAAGGCCGGAACAGTTGCCATCTTTGGCCCCGGAACAGTGATCTCCGACGCGGGGATCAAGTTGCTCGATATCCTTATTGCCAGCAGAAAGCATTAAGATTGTCGATTGTCGATTGTCGATTGTCGATTTTCGATTGTCGATCTTCTGTGCCCCGGCAATTATAATTATCTTTATGATATGAAAGCCAAATCAGATTTTACCCGATCAGGACAGATTGTCGACATCGTCAACCAACGGATATTTCCCGGAACCATCTTCGTTAAGGAAGGGAAGATTGCTGCGGTTACTGAAGGCGACACCGATGAAAAAAGCTATATCCTTCCGGGTTTCATCGATGCACATATCCATATTGAAAGTTCCATGCTGATCCCTAGCGAATTTGCCCGGCTGGCAGTGACCCATGGCACGGTGGCAACGGTTTCCGATCCCCATGAGATCGCTAATGTTATGGGCATAGATGGCGTGAAGTTCATGATCAGCAATGGAAAGAAAGTCCCGTTTAAATTTTATTTCGG
>JAGLEK010000571.1 GCA_023145125.1 Bacteroidales bacterium
GCCGGTCCATGTCCAGGTGTACTCATCACCGTTAACAACAGGAATACCTGTAGCGTCCGCAATCAGCTGGTTACCCCAACCCTAACCACTGGGGTCCTCAATAGCATCTGGATTATCTATACTCACACCTGTACCAACAGCATCACAAACAACGCCTGTCCAGTCTGTCGGGGGAAGGTCACCGGTTTTGACCGCTGAAGCAGTATAACCTGTTCCGAGCACATAACTGATTCCAATGGTATAAATACCGGGAGCATCGTTCACCATATTGTCGCCACCTGGAACGAGTGCATCAAGAACACCTCCGAAGTTGGTATTTACTTTAACATCGTCAGTACCAACTGTGTCGAGTTCAATTTTCCAACCGTTTGAATAACGGTATTTCCAATCGCCGCCATGGAATTCCATTTCTGTGATTTCCCATGACATTTCTGTACCGTTGAAAGCTGATTCTGTAAGAACTGTTGAAGTTCCCCATCCATCAGGAGTAGCTGCACCAATGATTCCCCAGTGCACCTGGCATACAGTTGCGATCATCAGTTCCATGTCGATCACAACATGGTACATACCATCCGCATCAACGTTGAATGTAGTAGCTGATTCTTCAACTGCTCCGCGCTGGATTACAGCATCCTTTGGCTCATCATTAGTTGGTTCAGCAACAATTCCCCAGCCTGCACCCGGGCCATAAGTTGTATGCAATGATCCGGCAACCTTTACGATGTTGAATCCACCAGTTGCTGTCAAAGGAATATAAAGCTCATAAAGACTGGCTCTTTCAGTTTGATCAACTTCGTTGCGAGTAACAGCCATTGTAGCATTTGTATTAAAGTCAGCGTATGCTGTTGAAGCACCTGTAACATAGATTCCATCCAGCACTATAACTGATGGTGGTGGGTCTTCTTCATCATCCTTTTTACAGGAAGAAAAAACTACTAATCCTGCAAGCAGGATCATGCTCATTAATTTAATTGAATTTTTAAACATCTTCTTTTGAATTTAGGTTAATAATTAATTAGTAATATATAAAATTGTCTTATTTGATTTTATTGTAAGAGGTTGGGATTGGCATCGATCTCCCTTTTCGGTATCGGGAATACTTCCCTGTCAGGACCTGAAAAGGCTTTCTCCCACCATGATTCTCCAAACTTCCCAAAGCGTATAAGGTCCTGGCGTCTGTGTCCCTCACAGTATAATTCGCGTGCTCTTTCATCAAGCAATTGTTCCAGTGTTGCGCCACCCCAGGTATCGACTCCTGCCCTTTGGCGGATATCGTTGATCCACTCATCACCATTTCCACCCTGACGAATAACTACTTCAGCTTTCATAAGATAAAAGTCAGTGATTCTGAACAAGGGCAGGTCGTTGCTAAGGTTTTCCTTGGCACCCATGGCAATTTCATATTTGCCTATCCTGGCACCGGTCGTGCGGATTTCCGTAGCAGTATATGTTGGAGCTGACATTGATAGGGCAGGAAGGTATGGATCGATATCGAGTGGTGTATGTGTTGTGCCATCGAGGATCACACTTCCATTGCTGGCGTACTGAAGTCCATAGATATTGTATCCATCTTTTCTTGCATCGCCATCTTCATAACGGTCGAAATGGCTGGGAACAATTGCAAAACCATTCCATGGCCCTACCGGCATATCGTATTTCAGGTTATGCTGGTAATGAAGGGTACGCATATGCAGCCTGAATCCCTCAAAATTATCTTCATCGTATGGTATGCTGAATATGATCTCCGGAGAATTTTCATTATTAGTTTTAAAGGGATCAAGCACATTTGCCGCAAGCATGTATGGGCCGGCCATAACACTGTCGATATACATTTCTGCTTTTGCCCATTCCGCTTCACCCTTATACACTTCGGCATTGAGATAGAGTTTTGCAAGCAGTGCATATCCGG
>JAGLEK010000572.1 GCA_023145125.1 Bacteroidales bacterium
TTCTTTTCATAAACCTTGAGGCGTTTCAGGCCGCGTGTCTGGCCCAGGAATAATTTCCATGCATTGGCCAGGCCTGCATATTTGGAAGCATATTGGATCCTTACAGCCTGGTCGGCATCCATATGGACTTTCCATGCCTGCAGCTGGGCGTCGAATATCTCAATTAGTGTTGGGAGGAATGCATCCAGCTTATATTCAATACCAAAAGAAGTCATGTATCTTTCAGTTCCGCCGGGATAACCCCAAACCATTGCAAAATCACCTTCTTCGTAGCCATCAACCGAAACAGGAAGGTGATGGGCAGGTTTCAGTGGAATATTTTCTTCTGCATATTTAGCCGATTCGCCTTCGGGGCCGGTATAAATCCTAAAAATAGAAAAGTCGCCTGTATGACGGGGCCACATCCAGTTGTCGGTGTCTCCACCGTATTTACCGATGGATGAAGGCGGCGCTCCAACAAGACGAACATCTTTATACACAATATAAACGAAGAGGTAATACTCACTTCCCCCATAGAAAGAAGAAACACGTGTAGTATATTTGCCGTCTTCTTCGGCCTTTTCTGCGAGGCGAGTACGAATTTTTCTTACTTCTGCAGTACGCTCTGACTCAGTCAGTGTATCAGAAAGAAAAGGGATAATGCTATCCGTAACATCTTCCATTCTCACAAGGAACGAAGCTGCCATGCCCTTATTGGGCAATTCTTCCTCAAGGCTCATTGCCCAGAATCCATCCTTCAGATAATCATGTTCGACCGTACTGTGCGACTGGATCTTATCATAGCCACAATGGTGGTTGGTGAAAAGTAAACCCTTGTCGGAGACGATTTCACCTGTACAGAAAAAACCACCAACACCTCCGCCTGAAAGGCCAACAATGGCATCTTTGAGGCTGGAATTGTTGATACTGTAAATCTCTTCTGCCGTGAGCTGTAGCCCCATCTCCTGCATGTCAACATAATTCAGTCTTTCAACAAACATGGGAAGCCACATCCCTTCATCGGGTGGCTCATACGCCATTGTGCTTCCTATAAGCAAAGCAGCAAAAAGCGTTAATAATAAATTTTTCATAATCGTTTATAATTTAATTATTAATAGAATTATTTCAGTCCTATAGAAGTAGGGCCCTGCTTGAAGGTAATATCAACAGGGATGTTGGAACTGTTAAGCCTGGAGAGATCAGCCTGCAGGTCCGGAGGGATCATAGCTGCTTCTTCTACCCATGCTTTTGCGGCCTCATAATCACCATTACCCTGAATTAACAGGATCTTTTGCATCAGGCTTACCATGGCAATCTGCATCTTCTCGAAATTAACGGTATAGGTTCCATCTTCATTAGTAGTAAATACTTCATGTTCTTTAAAATAGTTGAATCGCATCATATTGGCTTTGCCGTGAGAGCTGGCTGCCCCAAAACGGCTTGACCGGAAAATACCTGCAAAGAAAGTCACATAATTATCCATGACCTCTCCTTCGGTAAGCTCCCCCATCTCGTAGAGTTTAGTCACCAGGTAAAGCCCCATAATATCAGCCTTTCCTTCTTCTATAGCCGAATATTGTTCTTTCAGGGCTTCTCTTGCAGTACCCTTACCATTCAGGGTGTTCTTAATTCCCATAGCGTGTCCCACCTCATGGAACATGGTGTTTTCGAAAAAGGCGGTAAAAGTGATATACTTACGCTGATCAGGATCGATCAGAAGTTCTGATATAGGCAAAAGGATCTTATCGAATTTGGCCTTCATGGCATTTTTTAACTGTAGTTTGCGTGAACCATATTTTACATGTACTTCCTCGTCATTGGGAAGGTTGATGGCAATGGTTTTGCTTCCGGCATTGCAATCACCGGCGTAGTAGATCACATCATAAGCATTCATGTCGGCCTTGCTGCCCGGAACATCTTTTTTGTATTCATCGTCGACAGGCAGGCCTTTCTGCAGATCAGGCAGCATAGATGAGAACTTCTCTAGCTTTTTACTCCATTCAACATCTTTAAGCAGAATAAAAGACTCATAAGCAGCCTTGTAGCCAAACAGGGCATCCTCATAGTTTTCGATGGCACCCACTACAAAGTCAATATTGGTATTTTGCATTTCCATCCAGGCAAAATCACTTGGCTGGTAATTGTCTGATACCAGGGCTTCGGCACGCAGCTCAAGATATTTTTTCAGGCCGGGGTCTTCGGCAAGCGCTGCCGCTTCTTTTAATAGGCCTGAAGCCTCCTGAAGTTCACACGAATAAGCTTCATGGTACCATACTGTTTTAAGCGAACCATTTTCATCCCTTCTGATCAGGGTGTACAGGCTGGTTTTATTCGGATCATCAAATGTCTCAAACTCTTCTTTTGTCATGTCGGCAGGGTAAAAATTCGCACCCCTGGGCTTTTCCCCGACACCTGCAATAAATGGCTTATTATTATTCAGCCTGTCCCAGGGCCCATAATTGATTCTTGCAAACCTCTTGGTGTTCTTATCAGCTATTGCGGGAATAAAATCGGCTTTTCCACCAATGGTTTGTTGCCAGAACAAACCATCCATAATGCGGGCTACCTTAAATAAGATGCCCACGATCTCAACTTCTTTTTCGGAAAGGTGAGAAATGTCAGCAGTCAGCTCAAAAGGAGCGTAAATGGCCAGGCGTTCATTCACGTATTCCGCTGAACTTGCCTCAAAGGCCTTTTTGGATGGGATAAGCGTTTGTTTGTCGTTATACTTTTTACAGGACTCCTCCTGCTGGCATGATATTGTAATTACTCCAATAACAATGCTCGCGATTAATAGGAAAATTTTGGTTTTCATGGCTTTGGTTTAAAGAATTTCTTAGTCCTGCGAAAATAAGAATATTTCTTAACAACCATCCTGCTGTAGATTAAGAATAAAAACGATTATTGCTGTGATAGGAAGAGATTGTAATATCAACGTATCGGAACTTTAATTTTATCTTCTTCAGAGAGCCCCGAAACTACCTCTATGTGGATGCCGTCCGACAAGCCAAGTTCAATATTTCTTTTCTCGAATATCTGGAGCTCGGTTTCTACCTCAACAAAGGCAGTATCGCCATCGAATTGAATCACACTTTCCGGCACCGCCAGCACACTATCGACCCTTGCCAGTACAATATCGGCATTTGCACTGTAGCCGGCTCTGATAAACTGGTCAGTGCGAAGCACAACGTCAGCCTTGATCTCAAACTGTATGGCACCATTTTCTTCGACCCCCTTCGGGGAGATATGTTCCAAAACCGCTTCGAAGCGTATATCCTCAATAGCACCGATCTGTAATATCAGTGGCATTCCTTCGCTTATCTTTCCAACCTCCGTTTCGTCGATCTTGCCTTCAAATATCATTTCATTCATGTCGGCGATTGTGGCAATGGTGGTTCCGGCATTAAATGTATTGCTTTCGATAACAGAATTGCCCTGTTCTACAGGAACGGCAAGCACCATTCCTGCAATGGTGGAACGCACCAGGGTGTTGGTTGTTTTACCGGCGGCCTTGGTTTGGCCTTCTTGTATCAGCTCAAGATTATTTTGTGCTGAACCCAACTCTTCACTTGCATTTTCATACTCCAGTTCGAATTGTTCGAATTCAGCTGCAGGGATTACACCATCATCATAGAGCTCTTTTCTCCTTTCGAACTTTCTTTTTGCATTTTCAAGAGAGATCTCTGCCCGCTTAACCCTTGATTCGGCATTATTAAGGCTCACCATATTGGGTATGATCTTGATTTTGGCGATCACGTCACCCTGCTTCACCATTTGCCCGGGCTCCACATATAAAATCTCTATGATCCCTGAAACCTTTGGAGTGATGTCAATTTCTTTCCGGGGGTTAACAGAGCCGGTGGCAACCGTTTTCTTGATAATGTTTGGCGCCACGAATGCCGTTGTGGTTTCATAGATCACCGGTGTTTCTTTTGATTTACCATATAAATAGTAGATAGTAAACCCAAATATACCTACTACGATCACGATGGTCAGGATTCTAAAAAAGCTTTTCATTTTTTTATTTCTTAAGTTTTAAATTTATTCATCTCTAAGGGCATCGATGGGCTTCATGCTGACAGCCCTGTAAGCCGGAATAAGCCCGGCCAGCAATCCCGATACTACCAATACCTCGAGGGCCTGAATGGCAGCGCTGAAGTTTACTTCGGGATTAGCAAACATGTCGCTTTCCGCCCCTGTTGTGACGAGCAGATAATTTACCCCCTCAACAATCCCAACACCCAGTACAAGTCCGATATAACCGGCCAGGGTTGTTAATATCACAGATTCCATGATCACCTGTGAGATGATATGCCATGGAGTAGCCCCGATAGCTCGCTGAATGCCTATCTCCTTAGTTCTTTCTTTTACAATGATCAGCATAATATTACTGACTCCGATGACCCCCGCCAACAAGGTGCCTATACCCACGATCCATATCAATCCACGGATACCGGCAAATAGTGTGGTCATTTTATTAAATTCGTTTTCCAGGTTAAAGGAACCCACAGCCCTTTCATCGTCAGGATGGATGGTATGCCGCTGGCGCAACAAAGCCTTGGCTTTTTCCTCAACCACGGATACCTGGACATTGTCACGGGAAGTAATAGAATACCAGCCAACCACATCACCGAAGTTATATGTCTTTTGCAGGGTTGTAAATGGAAGATATATGATCTGATTCTCATGCTCACCCCTGTGGGGCTTGAGGGATTCGAAAACACCCACCACCTTGAAATATACACCCTGTATGCGGAGGTATTCGCCCACAGGGTTTTCGTCCGGGGAAAACATCTCATTAACCACACGCTGTCCGATAACACATACTTTTCTTTTATCCCTGATATCCAACTCATTAACAAATCTACCGCTTTTCATTCCTACGGGATCGATCAGGTTGTAGGCAGGATAGTCGCCCTGCATGACAAAGGCGCCCGTGCGCTCTCCCCTGACTACATTATTTCCGTCAGATGACCATCCACGGATCCTGGGGCCAATATGTTTGATTTCGGGTATTTGTTCCAACAAGGCTTCCGTATCACCATTACGAAAGTTATAATGCCTGCCACGGTCAAATCCCTTATAAGGCATTGTAGTTCTTTGGGTCCACATGAACACGCTGTTAGTGGCCATATCCCCCATATCGCGACCTACAGCGTTTTCTAACCCGGATCCGGATCCCATCATTATCACGAGCATAAAAATGCCCCAGAAAACTCCGAATGCAGTGAAAAAAGTACGAAGCCTGTTCTTTTTCAGTGCACTGAATATCTCTTGCCATCTGTCTGCATCAAATATTCTCATATTCAAAACTTTTATCATTCATCCCTGAGAGCAACTACAGGTTTAACAGAAGCAGCCTTGCGTGCAGGCACAAAGCCTGCCAGGGCACCGCTTATCACCAGTAAAAGGGTAGCATAAACTGCAATCTGGATATTAACCTCAGGGTTCGCAAAATAATCTGTAGCAGGCAAAACATTTGAAAGAAGTTCCAACAATCCGACTCCCATAACCAGGCCGATATATCCTGCAAACCCGGTGATAAGAATGGATTCCTGCAGTATCAGGCTGATAATTGACCAGGGGGTTGCCCCCATCGATTTCCTGATGCCTATTTCCTTGGTTCGTTCTTTCACAACTATCATCATGATGTTGCTTACCCCTACAATGCCTGCGATAATGGTACCGATACCTATGATCCAGATAAACAAACGGATATTGGAAAATAGATTCATGAACGTGCGGTATTGCTCTATGCTGTTATATACAAATATCGCTCTGGGATCAGTCGGGTCAAACTTCATTTTTTCCGAAAGGTCCTGCTTGATCACCTCAATCATTTCCAGACTTTCTTCCACATCGGCATCGCCGAGGTTGAGCAGGATACTGCCCACATAATTACCCATATTAAAGACCCGTTGTGCAGTCGAAAGCGGAATATAGATCCTTGTCAGGTCGCGGTCGCCACCGGGATCGTCGAAAGTGCCTATTACTTTAAAAGGAACACCGCTAACTTTGATATACTTTCCCAGCGGATCTTCACCTTTGAAAAGTGCCTCATCGACCAGCCTGCCGAGTACAACAACTTTCCGGTAATCATCTTCATCAATTTTATTAAGATACCTGCCATTAAGAATAATAAGGGATTCAACAAACTTATAATCAGGGCTTACGGCAAAAATATCAAAATTGCCGTATTCGTTTTTATATGAAAGGGTATTGTTGGCCCAAACGGCTGAACGGCCGGAGCTTTTATCTACCCCCTCGAGGGAACCAAGCTCTTTCTTTTCCTCATTTGTAAAACGCAGGCGTCTGCCGGGGCTCAATCCTTTGTAAGGCATGCTTGTGATGCCTGCATTAATGGAGAGGTAGTTGACAGCGTCGCCGGTAAATTCTCTTTTTACACCGTTTTCAAGGCCGTAGCCGGAACCCAGGAGAATGATCAGCATGAAGATACCCCATGCAACACTGAATCCGGTAAGTATGGTCCTGAGTTTATTTTTCCGGATCGTGCTGAAGATTTCCTGCCACTTATCTATATCGAACATTTTCAGTGGGATTATGCTGTTTGAAGGATCTTGGGCTTTTCTGCCGGAGACTTATGAAAGCCATTTTTAATATTCTTTTCGATCAGGCCGTCTTTCAGCCGTATGATTCGTTCTGTTTCCCGTGATATATCGTTTTCGTGGGTAACAATGATTACAGTTATCCCGGATTGATTTATCTCTTTAAATAACTCCATAACCTCCATGGATGTAGAGGAATCCAACGCACCGGTGGGTTCATCGGCAAGTATTATTTTGGGTTTGGAGATTAGTGCCCTGGCGATCGCTATACGCTGTTTTTGGCCTCCCGATAATTCGTTTGGCAGGTGTTCTGCCCATTCCTCAAGACCCATTTTTTCGAGGAATTCCATAGCCATCCGATTACGCTTTTTTCTTCCTACACCTTGATAATACAAGGGGAGGGCGACATTTTCCTTTGCATTTTTAAATGAGATAAGGTTAAACGACTGGAAAACAAATCCTATAGTTGCATTACGCAGATGTGCGGCTTTTCGTTCATTAAGATTGCGCAGTTTTGAGTCACTGTAATTACGGATAAGGTCTCCATCCAGTATCAATTCACCCTCATCGTAGGTATCAAGCAGGCCAATAATGTTTAGAAGTGTGGATTTGCCGGAACCGGAGGATCCCATTATGGATACCAGCTCGCCTTTTTCAATGCTGAGGTCAAAACCTTTCAGGACATGAAGCTTGTTTTGCCCGACCTCGTAGGATTTATGTAAGTTTTTAAGGGTTATCATGTATATTGGTCTTTTGTGCGGTTTTAATAACTAAAAGTGTGCCAGTGTTATAAAGCGCATAATAACAAAAGGTTAACGAAGCATAAAATATGAACGCAGGGGTAATATGTGTCCGATATAGACAATGGTTGTTCAGAAGTGAACAGCTATAGAATGCAAGCTATGAGCGGGAATATAAAAGGCCGCCATTGCTGAAATTTCAATAATGGCGGCCCATATCACAGAAAGATTATTTTTCTTCTGCCTCTTTTTCGTCGTCCAGTTTAAATTTAATAGGCAGGTTATACTGTACTCTTACAGGCTTGCCTTTTTGTGTGCCTGGTTCCCATTTTGGCATAGTTTTCAATACCCTCAAAGCTTCATTGTCAAGGCTTTCTGCTGCGCCACGCAGAAGTTTAAAACCTGTTGTCTGGCCATCCTTTTCTACTACAAACTGGACATAAACTGTCCCGCTGATACCCTCTTCCCTGGCCTTTTGTGGGTATTTGATATTTTCAGCAAGAAATTTATACATGGCATCTTTCCCTCCGGGGTATTTAGGCATAACCTCAACCACTGTAAAAATTGGAGCAGGCTTTTCCTGGTCTTGTGGTGCCACCTCCCGGATAATTATTACTTCCGGCTGGGCAGGTGGGGCCTCAAGTGGCTTGTCTGGTGAAGAAACTTCTTTAGGTGGCGGCGGCGGTGCTTTTTCATCCTGCTGGGCCACCACATCCGTACTAAAGGATATTACCAGCATGAAGGATAGGGCAAGCGGAAAAGCAAATAATAGCTTTAAGCGTGCAAATTTTGTTGTTCTTTCTTTGGTCATCATAATGAACCTCCTTTTTAATAATGATTTACTGAAATTATTTGTCAGATCGTTGATCTGAATCCCTGTGCTCTGGCTAAATAGCAGAGCACTGTAGACTTTGGCGTCTACCCCGCTGTGTAATACCCCTTCATCGGCCAGGTATTCATGAAGTGTTTTTACTGCATGACGATATAACCAGATGAAAGGATTGAACCATTGTATAATCGTGATTAGTTCAAGTAATATCAGATCCAGGCTATGCCTCTGCCTGATGTGTACCCGCTCATGTGCTATGATCTTTTTTGCCTCCCGGGAGTCGATATCCCTTCGGTTCATGAAAACCAGGTTAAAGAATGAAAACGGGGAATAAAATTTGTCTGTAAAAACAAAATGGATTCCCTCATGTTCAGAAATACCGAATCGTTTGGTAAGCACGTAGAGCTGTATAAGCTGATATATGAAGCGAATCGAAAAAATAGCAACTCCGGTCAGGTAAACGACAAGCAGTGGCTGGTAAATATTGGGATGTACCTCCATCGAAGCCTGTATGCCTTCAGGTGTGATGATCACCGGATCAAGCAGAACAAAATATATCTGTTCCCTGGCCGAAAAAAGGAAGGAGAAGTCAATAAATGGAATTAGCGCCGATACAAGAAGAGCGGAGATCAGATAAAAACGATTCGTTTTAAAAAAGGTATCCTTTCTGAGGAAAGTATAATATATGATGTATAAAGCGGCAATGCACAGTGATGATTGCAGCAATATGGAAAAGAAATTATTCATCATTTTCAATTTTTTTCCGGATTATCTCTTCTGCCATGGCCTGTTTTAATTCCTCAAGCTCCAGTAAATTCAGGTTATTGTCGTTTGTAAAAAAGGAAACCATTTCACGGTAAGAATTACCGAAATAGTTTTTCATGAAATGCCCGAAGTAGGATTTGGTGTATTCCTTTTTGGAAACAATGGGGAAATACTCATGAGATTTGCCATAAGCAGTATGATCGACAAACCCTTTTTTCTCGAGAATCCGTACAATTGTTGAAACCGTGTTGTATGCCGGCTTGGGATTTTTTAGTTCATCAAGAATATCATTAACGAAACCCTTGCCGAGTTTCCATAGGATTTGCATAAGCTCCTCTTCCGCCTTGGTCAGCTCTTTCATGTTATTCAATGTTTTGTTAGTTTAATAACTAAAAAGTTAGTTATAACTGTTAAAAAAAAAGGTTTTCCTGTGGTATTACCTTCATATATCGTGCCAAATGTACAACTAAAAGTTTAGTAATACAACTAAAGACATAGTTTATTTTTAATAATGTGAATATTTATAATATTTATAAAACTTAAATTTGTGTTTTTAAATTACTGCGATTTGCGTTTATAAACTAAAGTTATAGGAGTTAAATTTCGGGTTTCATTAATTTATAAATAGCATGAAAAGAATTATTTTCTAAATTTACGTGGCGCAGAAGTAAAATAGGCATGCATAAGCTGCGTTAATGCTTTAGGATAATAAACCGGGCCATAGATGAATATTTACACTAAACAGAAGAGATGGAACTGGGTGCTGTTCGCAATAGCTGTGATTATTGTAACAGGATCTCTGTGGTATACCAACATACTGGTAAAGAAAATTGCGCGATCGGAGCGGAACAATGTCAGGATATGGGCAAATGCAATACAGCGAAAGGCGAACCTGGTTACTTATACAGAGACATTTTTTGAGATTATCAGGGAAGAGGAGAGAAAGAGAGCAGAGATATTAGCAGATGCCTCTAAGAACATGATAGGTGAAGTGAATTCAGAGGTATTGGATATTTATTATAAGATCATTACCGGAAACCATACTATTCCGGTGATTATGACAAAGGAAAACGATAGTATCATACATGCACGAAATGTTGATGACAGGGTTAGCCTTTATGATGTTCTGGAAGGTGACCTGAAAAAAGAATTCACAGTATATAATCCCATTCGTATAGAATACCTGCCGGGCGAATTTCAAATCCTGTATTTTAAGGAATCCCTTGTATATACCGACCTGCGACAGGTTCTGAACGACCTGAACGA